>NZ_JBFULZ010000193.1:0-7681 GCF_054049635.1 Cellulomonas sp. P5_C6
GGCCCTGCACGCCGCCGGCGCGAGCGTCGTGCTCGCCGACCTGCGCGACGACGACGCCGCGGCGCTGGCCGCCGAGCTGGGCGGCCGCGCCCTCGCGGCCCACCTCGACGTGACCTCCGAGGAGAGCTGGGCGTCCGTCGTCGCGGGGACGCTCGCCGCCTTCGGCACGGTCGACGTGCTGGTCAACAACGCGGGCATCGCGAACGCGGGCCCGATCGACCACTACCCGAAGGCCAAGTGGGACGCGGTCATCGCCGTGAACCTCACCGGCGTGTTCCTGGGCGCGCAGGCCGTGGTGCCGGCGATGAAGGCAGCGGGTCGGGGCTCGATCATCAACATCTCGTCGGTCGAGGGCATGCGCGGCGGTGCGCACCTGCACGGCTACGTCGCGTCGAAGTTCGGCGTGCGGGGCCTGACCAAGTCGCTCGCGGTCGAGCTGGGACCCGACGGGATCCGCGTCAACTCGGTGCACCCGGGCTTCGTGCAGACGCCGATGACGGCGCGGCTCGACCCCACCGCCGTGCCGATCCCGCTGGGCCGGCCCGCGCTGCCGCAGGACGTCGCGGGCACCGTGGTGTTCCTGGCGAGCGACGACTCCGCCTACACGACGGGCACCGAGCTGGTGGTCGACGGCGGCATGATCGCGGGCATCCCGCACTCCTGAACGACCCGGTCTCAGGCCTGCGCGGGCGCCGTCGAGAACTGGGCCACGAGCTCGCGCTTGAGCACCTTCCCGCTGCCGCCCAGGGGCAGGGCGTCGACCAGGTGCACCACCCGCGGGAACTTGTACGCGGCGACCCGCTCGCGCACGAACGCCACGATCTCGTCGGCGGTCGCGGTGTGCCCGTCGAGGAGCACGACGGCCGCGTGCACCTCCTGGCCGCGAGCCTCGTCGGCGATCCCGAACACCGCCGCGAACGCGATCGCGGGGTGCCGCATCATCACGTCCTCGACCTCGCTCGGGTACACGTTGTAGCCGTTGCGGACGATCATGTCCTTCTTGCGGTCGACGATCGTGATGACGTCGTCGGCGTCCTTGGTACCGAGGTCGCCKGTGCGGAACCACCCGTCGACCACCGCCGCCGCCGACGCCTCGGGGTTGTTGAGGTAGCCCTTGAACAGGGCGTGGCCCCGCACGACGATCTCGCCCAGCTCGCCCAGCGGCAGCGGCACGATGCGGTCGTCGACGTCGGCGTCGGCGATCTCGATGTCGACGCCCCACAGCGGGCGGCCGACGGTGCCGGGCCGGATGGGCTCGCCGACGTAGTTGAACGACACCGCCGGCGACGTCTCGGTCAGCCCGTACCCCTCGTGCACCTCGGCGGAGAACTCGCGCGAGAACGCCTCGAGCACCGCGACCGGCAGTGCGGCACCGCCCGAGACGGCGTACCGCAGGGGCGGCCGCTCGGTGCTGCGGGCGGCCGCCTGCAGCAGCCCGATGTACATCGTCGGCACGGCCGTGAAGACCGTCGCCCGGTGCGTCACCATCTGCGCGAGCGCCTGGTCCGGGTCGAACTTGGGCAGCAGCACGACAGCGGCCCCCACGCGGAACGCCGTGTTCATCACGCAGACCTGGCCGAACGTGTGGAACAGCGGCAGCCCGCCGAACACGATGTCGTCGCGCAACATGTCGAACGTGTCGATGAGGGCCACGTTGACCTGCTCGATGATCGCCATGTGCGAGCCGACCGCGCCCTTGGGCCGGGCCGTGGTGCCGCTGGTGTACAGGATCGTCGCCGCGCTGATCGGGTGCACGGACGCGTACCAGTCGATGGGCTCCGTCGCGGCGGCCTCGTCCTCGAGCCGCGGGAACGGCACCTCCATCCCGTCGGGGACCAGGACCGTGAGCAGCGGGATCTCCAGCGACGCGGCCGCCGGGCCGGCCTCGGCGAGCATCGGGGCCGCGGCCACCAGCAGCCTCGCGCCCGAGTCGCGCAGGACGAAGGCGATCTCCTCGGCCTTGAACAGCAGGTGCACCGGCACGACGACGGCACCCAGTGCGAGGACGCCGTAGTAGACGCGCGCGAAGTCGGGCACGTTGGGGACGATCATCGCGACGCGGTCGCCCGGCCCGATGCCCCGGGCGCGCAGGGCCCCGGCGTAGGCGCGGGTCTGCTCCCACAGCTCGCCGTACCGCACCACCTGGTCCCCCATGAGGAACGCCGTGCGTTCGGGCCGGCTGTGGGCGGTCTCGGCGAGGATCGCCGCGACGGACATGCTCCCGTAGCCCGCTCCGTCGAGGGCTTCGTCGTACGTCATGTCGGATCACTTTCCCTTCGTCGTGTCGAGCTGCGCTCGCCCGAGGGAGGCGAGGTGGACCTCGTCCGGTCCGTCCGCCAGGCGGAGGGCCCGGGCGGCGGCGAACATCTCCGCCAACGGCTGGTCGCCGGACAGGCCGGCGGCGCCGAACAGCTGGATCGCGCGGTCGAGGATCTGCTGCACGGCCCGCGGTACCGCGATCTTGATCGCCTGGATCTCGGTCGTCGCGGCGCGGTTGCCGACCGTGTCCATGAGCCAGGCGGTCTTGAGCACCAGCAGGCGCAGGGCCTCGATCTGGACCCGGGACTCGGCCACCCACTCGCGCACGACGCCCTGGTCGGCCAGCCGCTTCCCGAAGGCGGTGCGCGACGTCGCGCGCTCGACCACCAGCTCCATCGCCCGCTCCGCCATGCCGAGCGCGCGCATGCAATGGTGGACCCGGCCCGGACCCAGCCGCGCCTGCGCGACGGCGAACCCCTCGCCCTCCCCCGCGACGATGCTGGTCACCGGCACGCGCACGTCCTCGAACAGGATCTCCGCGTGACCGCCGTGGTCGCGGTCGTCGTACCCGAAGACCGTCAGCGGACGCACGATCGTCACGCCCGGGGCGTCCCGCGGCACCAGCACCATGCTCTGGCGACGACGACGCTCCGCCGAGGGGTCGGTCGCGCCCATGACCACCAGGAGTGCGCACTCCGGGTTCATCGCGCCGGTCGACCACCACTTGCGGCCCGTGATGACGTACTCGTCGCCGTCCCGCACGATCCGGGTGGCGATCTGCGAGGCGTCCGACGACGCCACGTCGGGCTCGGTCATGCAGAACGCCGACCGGATCTCGGCGTCGAGCAGCGGCTCCAGCCACTGCTCCTTCTGGGCGGGCGTGCCGAACTCGTGCAGGAGCTCCATGTTGCCGGTGTCGGGCGCGGCGCAGTTGAGGGCGACCGGCGCGAGGCGGGGGCTGCGACCCGTCAGCTCGGCGACCGGGGCGTACTGCAGCGTGGTCAGGACGCCCGGCAGGAAGAGGTTCCAGAGCCCGCGCTCCCTCGCCGCGGCCTGCAGGTCGCGCACGACCGGCCGGGTCCCCCACTCGTCGGGCGTCGCGGCCAGCTGGTCCTCGAGCACCGGCTCGGCGGGATGGACGAGCTCGTCGAGGAACCGTCTGGTGCGGGCGACGTGATCGACAGTGACGGCGTCGGGGGCGAAGTCCATCAGCGCGCCCCCGCCAGCCGAGCGAGGCCCTCGTCAGCCAGCGGGGCCACCAGGGCACCGATCTGCTCGAACCCGTCCCCGACCGTCTCGCCCGCGAGGAACCGGACGTGGATGCCCTCCAGGATGACCGCGAGCTTGTAGGCGGCGAAGGCCCGGTACCAGCCGAGCTCCGGGACGCCGGTGCCGAGCCGGGCGCTGTAGGCGTCGACCAGCTCCTCGAACTCCGGGTAGCCGGCGGCGGGGTCGACCGCGCTGGGGACCGCGTCGCTGAGCCGGCGGACGGTCCAGTACAGCCCGAGCATGCCGAGGTCCACCGCGGAGTCGCCGAGGGTCGCCATCTCCCAGTCGAGGATCGCCGTGACGTGCGGCCCCGGGCCTCCCACCAGCGCGTTGTCCAGCCGGTAGTCGCCGTGCACGATGCTGCTGCGCTGCGTCGTCGGCACGCGCTCGGCCAGGCGTTCCTGCAGGTGGTCGAGGCTCTGCACCGGCCGCGAGCGCGAGCCGTCCAGCTGCGTCCGCCATCGCCGGAGCTGCCGGTCGAGGAACCCGTCCGCCCGGCCCAGGTCCGCGAGCGCGACCTGCGACGGGTCGATCGCGTGCAGCTCGGCCAGCAGCGTCGCCAGCTCGAGGCTCACCGCGCGCAGCTGCTCGGGGGTGAAGGCGGCGTTCTGGGCGGGGTCCGCCAGCACGACCCCGTCCACCAGGTCCATCACGTAGAAGACGGTGCCGGTCCCCGCGGTCGGGTCGTCGACCAGCGCGACGGTTCGGGGCACGGGCACCCGCGAGCCCGCCAACGCGGAGAGGACGCGGTGCTCCCGGGCCATGTCGTGCGCCGTGGTCTGCACGTGGCCCAGCGGCGGGCGGCGGACCACCAGCGGCCGGACCCCGCCGTCGACCCGGTAGGTGAGGTTGCTGCGTCCGCCGGCGATGACCCGCGCGGACAACGTCCCCTCGCCCAGCAGGTCGGGGTGCTCGCGGCGCAGCCAGGCCTCGAGCCGCGCGACGTGGAGCCCCGGCGGGTCCGGCATCCGTTCGGTCATCGTCGACCACCTCTCGCGGCGGCATACCGCCCGGTCGGTACGCTACCGGATCCGCTCGCGCGCTTCTCGGCGGTCCCCCGGCGCGGGGAGGTCAGGGGCGCAGCACGAGCTCGAACGCCGCCCGCGCCCGTTCCGCGCTGGGCCGGTCGCCGTTGATCAGGTCGGCGTAGGTGAACGACTCCGAGACGCGGACGAGCAGGTACGCCAGGTCGTGCGGGCTCACCGGGCGCCCGAACGGCTGCTCGCCCAGCTCCTCGCGGACCAGGGCCTCGACCACGGCCACGTAGCGGCGCTGGATCTCGCTGTCCTTCGTCGTGAGCAACCGCAGGGCTCGCGCCGGCTCGCGCTGCAGGAAGCCACGGAAGTAGCCGGCAGTGATGAGGTCCTGGGCGAAGTGCGTGAGCACCCCGGCCACCCGCTCGGCCCCGTGCGACCCGCGCGTCGCCGCCTCCGCCTGCTCGAGCGTGGGGACGGCGAGCGACCAGAGGACCTCGGACAGCAGCACGTCGCGGTTGCCCACCCAGCGGAACAGCGAGGTCCGGTCCACGCCGAGGCTCGCGGCGAGGCGGCCCATGTCGATCCGCGCGCCCTCGATGAACGTCTCGCGGGCCACCCGGAACGCCCGTACGGCCTCCGCGTGCCGGCCGTCCTCGAGCCGTTGCGACAGCCAGGAGGGCGCGACGAGCGTGCCGACGCGGCCGAGCCCGACCGAACGGTCCGCAGCGACGCCGGGGTTCGACATGGCGGCAACCTACTCCTCGCCACCGAGGGGCATGCAACATCTCGGAGAATGATGCAGACTCGGAACGTCATCGGTGCCGATCGACGAGCGGAGCTCCTCGCATGACTGTTGCCCGAAGCGCTGACGCGCCGCAGACCGACCTCTCCCGCGCGCTGCTGACCAGCGACTTCTACTCGTTCCAGGACGTCCTGACGCCGGTCGAGAACGAGCACGTCATGGCGATCCGGGAGTTCCTGGAGACCGAGGTCCGGCCGATCGCCGACGACTGCTGGGAGCGCGCCGAGTTCCCCGTGCACCTGATCCCGCGGGTCGGGGAGCTCGGCCTGCTCGGGCCGATGTGGCCGGAGACGGTCCGGTTCGAGAACAGCGCCGTCTACCGCGGCTGGGTCGCCCTCGAGCTCTCGCGGGTGGACGCCGGCTTCTCGACGTTCATCGGCGTGCAGAACGGGCTGACCATGGGCGCGATCGGCGTCGGCGGCTCGCTCGAGCAGCGCGCCGAACTTCTGCCGCCGATGAGTCGCGGTGAGTTGGTGGGCGCCTTCGGCCTCACCGAGCCCCTGTCCGGCTCCGACACCGCCCGCGGCCTGCGCACCACCGCGCACCGCACCGGCGACACGTGGGTGATCAACGGCGCCAAGCGCTGGATCGGCAACGCCACGTTCRCGGACTTCACCGTCATCTGGGCGCGCGACACCGCCGACGACCAGGTCAAGGGCTTCCTCGTCCGCCGCGGCACCCCCGGGTTCAGCGCGACGAAGATCGAGCGCAAGCAGGCGCTGCGGTCCGTGCAGAACGCCGACATCCTGCTCGACGGGGTCGAGGTGTCCGAGGCGGACCGGCTGCCGAACATCCACTCGTTCCGCGACGTCGCGACCGTGCTCCGGCTGACCCGGGCCGAGGTGGCCTGGCAGGCGGTCGGCGTGGCCATCGGCGCGTACGAGGCCACCGTGGCGTACGCGCTCGCGCGCGAGCAGTTCGGCAAGCCGATCGCGTCGTTCCAGCTGGTGCAGGACAGGCTCGCCCGCTGCCTGGGCAACATCACCGCGAGCATCGCGCTGTGCGTCCGGGCGTCCCAGCTGGGCGACCAGGGCCGGCAGGGCGACGAGCACTCCGCGCTGGCCAAGGCGTACACGACGACCGCGATGCGGGAGACCGTCGCCCTGTGCCGGGAGACGCTCGGCGGCAACGGCATCCAGCTCGACCACGGCGTCGCGCGGTACATGGCCGATGCCGAGGCCGTCTACTCGTTCGAGGGCACCAAGGACATGAACCACCTCATCGTGGGGCGCGCCATCACGGGCATCGCGGCGTTCGTCTGACCGTCCGGACGACGGTCAGGCCGCGACGTAGAGGACCACCGTCTCCGCGATCAGCGCCGGCCTGGCCGCGCCGTCGATCTCGACCGTGACCGTGTAGCCCGCCCGGACGCCCTGCGGCGTCGGTTCGGCCGACCGGACCTCCATCGACGCCCGGACGCGCGACCCGACCGTGACCGGCTGCAGGAACCGGACCCGGTCCAGCCCGTAGTTCACCACCAGCCCGGTCCCGCCGACCTCGACCAGCCCGTCGGTCAGCGACGGGATCAGGGCCAGCGTGAGGTACCCGTGGGCGATGGTCGCGCCGAACGGCCCCTGCGCGGCCCGGTCCGGGTCGACGTGGATCCACTGGTGGTCGTCGCTGGCGTCGGCGAAGGCGTCGATCCGGGCCTGGTCGATCGCGAGCCAGCGCTCGGCGGTGACCGACCGCCCGACGACGTCGACCAGGGCGCCCGGCGACGCGACGGCGATCACGCCTTCGGGCCGCCCGCCACGTACAGGACCTGGCCGTTGACGAAGCTCGCGGCCTCGGAGCAGAAGAACGAGACGGCGTTCGCGATGTCCTCCGGCCGGCCCACCCGCCCCACCGGGATGTCCTTGGCCACCGCCTCGACGAACTGCTCGTACGTCAGGTGCATACGCTCGGCGGTCTGCCGGATCATGTCGGTCGCGATGAAGCCCGGCGCCACGGCGTTCGTCGTGATCCCGAAGCGGCCCAGCTCGATGGCGAGCGCCTTGGTGAACCCCTGCAGCCCGGCCTTGGCGGCCGCGTAGTTGGCCTGCCCGCGGTTGCCCAGCGCCGACGTGCTCGACAGGTTGACGATCCGCCCCCACCCCGCCGCGACCTGGTGCTTCTGCACCTCGCGGCTCATGAGGAACGCGCCGCGCAGGTGCACGGAGACCACCGAGTCCCAGTCGTCCTCGGTCATCTTGAACAGCAGGTTGTCGCGCAGGATCCCGGCGTTGTTCACCAGCACGGTGGGGGCCCCGAGCTCGTCGACGACACGCGCGACGGCGGCCGCGGCGGCGTCGGTGTCGCCGACGTCGGCACCGACCGCCAGCGCGTCACCGCCCGCCGCGCGGATGGCGTCGACGGTCGCGGCGCAGTCCTGCTC
>NZ_JBFULZ010000194.1:0-7664 GCF_054049635.1 Cellulomonas sp. P5_C6
GCGCACGCACGGGCGACCCCGGACCCGTGCACCTCGACCTCGCCTTCCGCGAGCCGCTGGTGCCCGGTGGCTCGCCGTGGCCCGAGCCGTCGACCGCCGGGCTGACGCACGTCCACGCCCGACCGGCGACGGGCGCGGTCCCCGCGGTCGGCGACCCGGCCTCGTCGTCGACCCGGCACGGGGGCATCCCGACCGTCCTCGTCGCGGGGGACGGCGCCGGACCGAACGCGCGTCGGATCGCGGAGGCGAACGGCTGGCCGCTGCTCGCCGAGCCGTCCTCCGGCGCGCGCGGGGGCTCGCACGCCATCTCGGCCTACCGGCTGCTCCTCGCGCACCCGCAGCTGGGCGGAGCGGTCCGCCGGGTGGTCGTGCTCGGCCGCCCTACGCTGTCGCGCCCGGTGCAGCAGCTCCTCGCGCGCGAGGACGTCGAGGTGGTCGTCATCGCGCCCCGGGGCGCCGACTGGCCCGACGCCGCCCGCAACGCGAGCGACGTGCTGCTCGACCCGCCGGCCCGGATGCGCCAGGGCAGGATGCCCGCACCGGCGGGCTGGCTCGACGCGTGGCGCTCCGCCGACAAGGCCGCGGGCGCGGCGATCGACCGGGTGCTGGACGGGCTCGACGCGGGCCGCCGGTCGCGCAGCGGCACCCGCGTGACCGGGCCGGCGCTGGCGCGCGTGGTCGCGCAGGTCAGCGGGCCGGACGACGCGCTCGTGATCGGCTCCTCGAACCCCGTGCGCGACCTCGACCTGGTGGCCCGCTGGGACTCGCCGCCCGTGGTGCTGGCCAACCGCGGCCTCGCGGGCATCGACGGCACGGTCTCGACCGCGGTCGGCGTCGCGCTCGGGCTCCCGGACCGACGGGTCCGTGCGCTGCTGGGGGACCTCACGTTCCTGCACGACGTCGGCGGCCTCCTGCGTGGACCGCTCGAGGCCGCGGTCCACCTCCAGCTCGTGGTGGCCAACGACGACGGGGGATCGATCTTCGCGACTCTCGAGCCCGGGGAGCCGGCCCGGGCCGACGTGTTCGAGCGCGTCTTCGCGACGCCGCACGGGGCGGACCTCGCGGCGCTCTGCGCGGGCTACGGCGTCCGGCACACCCGGGTGGGGGACGTCGACGGGCTGCTACCGGCGCTGGCGGCTCCCGGGCCCGGCCTGAGCGTCGTGGAGGTCCGGGTCGACCGGACCGGGCGCCGTGCCCTCGGCGAGCGGATCGCCGCGGAGGTGTCCGCCGCGGTGGACGCCGCGCTGACGGGCGCGTCGTAGCCCGACGAGTTCCATCCGAAACTCGCAGCGAATTCCCAGGTTCCGGCAAGGCTCCCTCCAGCGCGGGACGGTGAGATGGTCATCGACCAAGGAGGGCACCACCGATGACCACCACCCCTGAGAACGGCGCGGGCAACCAGCCGCCCGCTGCCGATCAGCACCCCCAGACGCACACGACCCAGCCGCTGCCGCCCGTGGGCGCGACGCAGCCGCTGCCGGTCAACCCGACCCAGCCGCTGCCCGCCACGCCGGCGGCGCACCCCACCAACCCGTTCACACCGCCGCACCCCGCCGCCCCGGCGGACCAGCGSGCSGCGTACGAGGCCGCCCAGCAGGCCGCAGCGCAGCAGGCCGCTCAGCAGGCCGCGGCGCAGCAGGCAGCGCAGATGGACCAGTTCGAGGCCGTCCGCCGCGCGCAGTGGGAGGCCGCCCAGCGCGCCGCCGCCCAGGACCCGGCGACGCTGCAGCAGGCCGCTTACCAGCCCGCCGCGGTGTACGCCGGCGCGCCGGCACCGGCGCCGCAGGGCACGGTCCCGACGCAGCGCAAGCGCAACCTCTGGCTCCCCGTCACGAGCGCCGCCGCCGCGGCCGCGATCCTCGCCGCCGTCGCCACGGCCGGCCTGACGCACGCCCTCTCGGACGACAGCGCGTCGGGCAACCACCCCGCGTCGCTCGCCACGATCGGCCAGCAGAGCAACGACACCGTCCCGGTCTCCGGCTCGTCCAACGCCGACCCGAACTGGGAGGCCGTCGCCAAGGCCGTGCAGCAGTCGGTCGTCGCCATCCAGGTCTCCACCGGCAACGGTGGCGGCGCGGAGGGCTCGGGCGTGATCGTCGACGACTCCGGCCACATCGTCACCAACAACCACGTCGTCGCCGACGCGGACCCGAGCAGCGTGCAGGTCACGCTGACCGACGGCCGCATCTTCAAGGCCACGATCGTCGGCACCGACGCCACGACCGACCTCGCGGTCATCAAGCTGACCGACGCCCCGGACGACCTCAAGCCGGCCGCCTTCGGCGACTCGTCGAAGGTCATCGTCGGCCAGCCCGTCATGGCCGTCGGCAACCCGCTCGGCCTGGCCAGCACCGTCACCACCGGCATCGTCTCCGCGGTCGACCGTCCCGTCTCCACCTCGGGCGAGAACAGCAGCGAGGCGACCGTCACCAACGCGATCCAGATCGACGCGGCGGTCAACCCCGGCAACTCCGGCGGGCCGCTGTTCGACGCCGAGGGCAAGGTCATCGGCATCAACTCCTCGATCGCCACGCTGTCGAGCGAGTCCGGCTCCATCGGCCTCGGCTTCGCCATCCCGGTCGACCTGGTGAAGAACATCGCCGGGCAGCTCATCGACGACGGCACCGCCGAGCACGCGTTCCTCGGCGTGTCCCTGTCCGACGGCACGGCCACCGCCGACGGCGTCACGCGCCGCGGCGCGGTCGTGGAGTCGGTCAGCGACGGCTCGCCGGCCGCCGACGCCAAGCTGCAGGAGAAGGACACGATCGTCGCGATCGACGGCAAGGCCGTCGGCGGCGCCGAGTCCCTCACCGCCTACGTGCGGGCGCTCCCGTCCGGCACCAAGGTCACGCTGACCGTGGTCCGCGACGGAAAGGCGTCGGACGTCGACGTCACGCTGGCGGTCCGCAAGGAGACGGCGTCGTCCAACGGCTCGTCCGACCAGGCCCCGCAGCAGCAGGACCCCCAGCAGCAGGCGCCGCAGGACCAGGCGCCCCAGCAGGGCGACGGCAGCCAGGACGGCTCGGGTTCCTCGGGCCTGCCCGACGGGCTCAGCCCCGACCAGCTGTGGCAGTGGTTCCAGCAGCAGCAGCAGGGCCAGGGCTGATCGAGGCCCCCTGATCGCCGGCGGCCGCCGGGTCCCCGTCCCCCACGCGGATCCCGGCCGCCGGCTCCTCACCAGCGGCTCAGACCCCGAGCCGCCTCCCCGCGGTCCTACCCCCCCGGACCGCACGCCGTCCCGACCGTCTCCGCAACGGACCGGGACACGGCCCCTCGGCCGGGACGTCAGCTGCCGCTGAGGTCCCGGCCGAGCGCGTACCTCATGGGGACCAGCTTGGCCTCGGACTCCGCCAGCTCGGCGGGCGGGTCGGACGCGGCGACGACGCCGCAGCCCGCGAACAGCCGGACGCGCCGAGGGTCGTCGGCGTCGATCTGCGCCGAGCGCAGCGCGATGCCCCACTCGCCGTCGCCGTCGGCCCCGAACCAGCCGACCGGGCCCGCGTACCGCGCGCGGTCCATGCCCTCGATGCTGCGGATCAGCTCCCGGGCCGCGACGGTCGGCGTGCCGCACACGGCGGCCGTCGGGTGCAGCGCCGCAGCGAGGGCCAGCGACGACGGGTGCGCGCTGTCGCCGCCGGGCGCGGTGAGCACACCGGTCACGTCGGACGCCAGGTGCAGGACGTTGGGCAGGTGCAGGACGAACGGCACGTCGGGCACGTTGATCGACGAGCAGAACGGCTCGAGCGCGTGCGCCACGGACGTCACCGCGTACTCGTGCTCCTCGAGGTCCTTGGACGAGTGGGCCAGGATCGCCGCGCGCGCCATGTCGGCCGCGTCGTCGCCGGTCCGCCGGATGGTGCCTGCCAGCACCCGCGACGTGACCAGGCCCTTCTCCGAGCGGACGAGCAGCTCGGGCGTCGCGCCCAGCAGCCCGTCGACGCTGAACGTCCAGCACGACGGGTACTGCGTCGCCAGCCGCTCGAGCGCCCACCGCACGTCGACGGGGTGCTCGGCGCGGGCGTGCACGTCGCGCGCGAGCACCACCTTCTCCACGTCGCCGGCCTTGATCGCCGCGATGCCGCTCGCGACGACGTCGCGCCACCCGTCAGCGCTCACGGCGCCGTCGGTGTAGGTCACCTCGCCCGGGTCGACCGGCGGCACGCGGGGGCCGACGACGTCGGCGAGCTGGGGGGCGGCGCGCAGCCGGGCTCCCGTCGTGATCGTCGTCAGCCAGGTGCGGCCGCCGCGGCGGCCGACCACGACGCGCGGCACGACGACGACGCCGCCGGCGGGGGACTCGTCGTCGAACGCGAACGAGCCGAACGCCACCGGACCGGTGCCGGGAGCCTGCACCTCGTCCCGGACGATCGCCCGCGCGAGCACCTCGTGCCACGCCCGCTCGGCGTCGGCGAACCGATGGGCACCGCCGACCTCGATCCGCAGCGTCTCGCCCCACGCGACGAGGCCGTCACCGCGGCGGACCCAGGCGAGGGGGGCCCGCGACGGCAGGAGCCCGAGCAGGTCGAGGGGGTCCGGGAGGTCGGCGGCCGACGCCTCCGTCGTGCCGCCGAGCGCGTCCAGCGCGACCGTGCGGACCACGAGAGGCTGCGGGACCGCGTCCGCGGGGGCGGAGGTCTGCGTGCTCATCGGTGCCAGCGTATGCCTGGAGCACCGGTCCGCCCTGTCGTACAGGCCCTCCGGACCTGCGACGATGGACACATGTCCCGTGCCTCCCTCGACAAGGACCCCCAGGACGTCGCCGCCATGTTCGACGCCGTGGCCCACCGCTACGACCGGACCAACGACGTCATCTCGCTCGGTCAGGACCGTGCGTGGCGCAAGGCGACCCTCAAGGCGATCGACGCCCAGCCGGGGGAGACGGTGCTCGACCTCGCCGCCGGCACCGGCACGTCGTCGGAGCCGATGGCCGACGCCGGCGTCAACGTCGTCGCCTGCGACCTCTCCGTCGGGATGCTCGACGTGGGCAAGCGGCGCCGACCGGACCTCGCGTTCGTCGCGGGCGACGCGCTGCACCTGCCGTTCGCCGACGAGTCGTTCGACGCCGTGACGATGTCCTTCGGCCTGCGCAACGTCAGCGACGTCCCGGCCGCGCTGGACGAGCTCCTGCGGGTCACCAAGCCCGGAGGCCGGCTGGTGGTCTGCGAGTTCTCGCGGCCCACGTTCAAGCCGTTCCGGGCGGTCTACCAGAACTACCTSATGCGGGCGCTGCCGCCCGTSGCSCGSGCSGTSTCCAAGGAGCCSGACGCCTACGTSTACCTSGCSGAGTCGATCCGCGAGTGGCCGGACCAGCACGCSCTGGGKCTGCTSATYAAGCACGCCGGCTGGACGCACGTGGCGTACCGGAACCTCTCGGGCGGCATCGTCGCCCTGCACCGGGGCACCAAGCCCGAGGCCTGACCTGGACGTCTGACCAGCACTTCTGGGCCGCCCGTTCACCCGAACGGGTGGTGTCCGATGTGCACTCGTTCGCCGCATCGACACCGGTGTGGGATGGGTGCTATCACCCGTGCGCGGGCCACGGCGGGGTGAAGAAGCGCTTCCACTTCTCATGGACGCTCGTCCGCCTACCGAGGTCGTCTGTGCCGGTGGTGTAGCCGGCGACGGCTACGGGAGGCATGGATCATGCGCAAGACGACGAAGGGCGCCATCGCTGTTGGCGCCGGTGTGGCGCTGCTGCTGGGCGGCGCGGGAACGATGGCGTACTGGACGCAGTCCAGCACGTTCGGCTCGACCACGACGATCTCCTCGGGCAACCTGGCGATCGCGCCGAAGACGGGCGCCACGGGCTCACCCGTGTGGACCTGGAAGACGTCGGGCGCCACCTTCGCGCCGGCGACCTCCAAGATCGTCCCCGGCGACACGGTCGTCGTGACCCAGACGTTCACGGTGACGGCCCAGGGTGACAACCTCAAGGCAACCGTGGCGCTCGCGGTGCCCGGCCTGACGAACAACGTGCCCGCTGCGGCGACCAACCCGCTGCTCAACGAGCTCACGGTCACGCCGACGGTCGCGACCTCCGGCACGCAGACCGGCACGGGCACCGTCACGACCGCGGGCAACGTGGTCTCGGTGACMGCGAACAGCGGCACCACGACCTTCGACGTGACCGTCAAGGTCGAGGTCGCCTTCCCGTTCGGTGTCGCCGACTCGGCACGCAAGGGCTCGGCGCAGTCGGTCGACCTGTCGACCTCGGCGATCACCGTCACCCAGATCTGAGTCGCTCAGACCTGAGTTCCACCGCCCGGGAGGGCATCGAGCAGTGAACCGCCGTCTGCGTCTCCAGCTGATCGCCGCCGTGGCCGTCGCGCTCTCGTTCATCGGGAGCGCGGCGGCCTACGGGTCGTGGCGTGCTGCGCAGAACGTCGGCACGAACGCGACGATCACCTCGGGCACCATCGGTCTGACCCCGCAGTGGTCGACCGCCCTCTCGCTGACCGGCATGTGGCCGGGAGAGACGCGGACCGGCGTCCTGCAGCTGACCCAGACCGGTGACGGCCGGTGGCAGTACCAGCTCGACCCGCCGGCGGTCACAGGGGCGTTGGCGGGCAACCTCGCCGTGGCGCTGCGCACGTCGACCGGGCCTACGGCGGCTGCCTGCACGGCGACCGCGCAACCGGTCAGCACCTGGAGTGCCACCATCGCCAACGGTGCATCCGTCTACGTGTGCGTCGTGGTGACCCTGTCGTCCACGGCACCGTCGTCGCTCCAGGCGCAGACGGGCTCGCTCGCCCTGACGGCGACGGCCCGCAACCAGTCCACCTACTGACCGTTCAGCCACGAGGGAGCGACGTGCGCCCACAGCAGCGTGAGGTCCGGGGGGTCGGCATGTCGCCGACCGCTCCGGCGCCGACCCCTGCCGTCCCGTCCACCCGCCGTCGGTTCGCTCGTGCGACCGGCGTAGTCGCGGTCGTGGCGGGCCTGGTGGCCGCGGTCCCGGGCGCCGCGTGGGCGTACTGGACGATCAGCGCGACCTCGACGACTGCTGCGAGTGCGAACTCGCTCGTGGCGCCGACTATGGGCGCCTGCGGCACCCGGACGATCATCTTCGGCAACGACCCGGTCAAGGTCGCCTGGACGGAGCCCGCCGCTCCGTCGCCGGCGCTGCCGTCGGGCGCGACCCGGTCGTACCTCGTGCAGGTCGTCTCGGCGTCCGGCGCCGTCGTTAACGTCTCGTCGGCGGTCGGGACCACGTCGATCGAGGTCTCGCCCGACTCCGTGGCAGCGCCCATGGAGAAGCAGACGATCACAGTGCGCACCCGGGTGGTGTTCGGCTCGACCACGTGGGACTCGGCGCCGTCGGCGCCCATCGCCGTGCAGGGCTCGAACCTGCTCGGGTACACCAACTTCGGCTGCGTGACCCCATGACCGATGTGCGCAAACCTCCGGTCGGGGCCGGCCCGGAGCCGATTCCGGCCGGCCGGCGCTCGGCGCTGCGCGTCGCCGCCGGTGTCTTGTCGGGCATCGCGCTCGCTGCGGTGGTCGTCCTCGCGCTCGTGATGATCGTCATGCCTCTGGCGCTGCGTGCGACCCCGTACACCGTGCTCACGGGCAGCATGCGGCCGACGATCGACCCGGGCTCGCTCGTGGTCGTGCGGCCGAAGCCGGTCGACGACATCCAGATGGGCGACGTCGTCACCTACCAA
>NZ_JBFULZ010000195.1:0-7618 GCF_054049635.1 Cellulomonas sp. P5_C6
GCGGACGTTGTGGATTCACGCAGCGGACGTCCGCGCTCGAACGGGTTCTGACCCCGTAGAAGTGCGGACGTTGTGGATTCACGCAGCGGACGTCCGCGCTTCCACGGGTTCTGACCCCTACGAGCGCGGACGTTGCGCGGTGGTGGACGCGGCAGAAGGCCCCTGGCGTCGAGATGCCGGGGGCCTCCCGCGGCCGGTCGGTCAGACGGCCGGCCGGTCAGACGGCTGTGTGGTCGCCGATCCGGTGGTAGGTGCGGTCGTGGTAGACGAGCGGGAGGGCGTCGTCGTCGACGGAGTGCGCGAGGGCGCGGACCGACACCAGGTACGAGCCGCCGACGGGCACCCGCTGCACGACCCGGCCGCGCAGCCAGGACACGGCCTCGTCGATCACCGGCTCGCCCGTCTCCAGCGGCGTCCAGCCGCCGGCCGCGAACCGGTCGATGCCGCTCGTCGCGAACCGGGCGGACACGTCGTCCTGCGCCGAGGACAGGAAGCTGATCGCGAGCGTGCGCGCCCGGGACAGGGCGGGCCACGACGACGAGGTCGACGCCAGCGAGAACGCGAGCAGCGGCGGGTCGGCGGACACGGAGATGACGGAGGTCGCCGTGAACCCGACGGGCCGGCCCTCGTCGTCGAGGAGCGTCACCACCGCGACCCCGGCGGGGTGCCGGCGGAACACCTCCTTGTAGGCCTGCGGGCTCAGCTGCGGCTCGTCCTGCTCCACGAGGTCGGCGTCCAGCGAGCGCAGGATCTCGGCGGTCATGCGGAGAGCGCCGCGACGTCGAGGGCGGCGTGCAGGGGAGCGAAGGCGCGCTCGAGCCACCGGTCGATGACCGGGCCGAGGTCCACCAGGTCCGCCTCCGTGACGGCCAGCGCGCGGGTGGGGACGGTGGCGCCGAGCTCGACGAGCAGGGGCCGCAGGTGCACCTCGCCGGCGAGCAGGTGGGCCGGGCCGCCGGACACGACGAGGGGGACCGCGACCACGCCGGCGAGACCGTCGGGGCCGTAGAGGTCGAGGAACGACTTGAGCAGGCCCGTGTAGGTGGCCTTGTAGACGGGCGTCGCGACGACGAGCAGCCGCGCGCCCGCCACGGTCGCGAGCGCGGGGTCGAGGAGCGAGCGGTCGGCGGTGAACAGCTGGTGGCCGATCGTCGCCAGGTCGACGGTCGCGATGTCGGCCCCGTCGGCGAGCCGGTCGGCGACCTGCACGGCCGCGGACAAGGTGCGGGACCCGGGCTTCGGGTTGCCGACGAGGGCGACGACGTCGGGCACGGACTGCTGGACCACGGTGGAGCTCCTTCTCGCTGCACGCTTGCCGCACCGGTCGGTGCGGCCAGGTCATCTCCCGGAGCACCCCGTCGTGGAGGGGTTGCTGACCAGCGAGCCGGGGCTTCGCGCTGGCACTCGTGACCTGGGCGGAGTTGTAGCAAGGGGGTGTCGTCCGGCAAGGGCTTCGCTGGAGAATCCCGAATGACGGACACACGCGCCGGTGTCGAGAACGCGCGAGCGGCACCGACCACGGGGTGAGAGGGTCCGCTGGGGGACCACGAGACACCGGGAGTGCACCGTGAAGTACATGCTGTTGATGAACTACCACATCGAGGGGGTGCCCCCGATCGACACCTGGGCGCCCGAGGACGTGCGCCGGCACATCCAGTTCCAGCACGACCTCGGCGCGGAGCTGGTGGCCAGCGGCGAGTTCGTCGACGGCCAGGGGCTCGCGTGGCCGGACACGGCGAAGCTGGTGCGCAGCGACGGGGTGTCCGCCCCGGTCGTCGTCGACGGGCCGTTCGCCGAGTCGAAGGAGTTCCTGGCCGGCTACTGGACGGTGGACGTCGAGGACGAGGCGCGGGCGATCGCCATCGCGGCGAAGGCGTCGGCGGCACCCGGGCCGGACGGCGTGCCGGTCCAGCAGGTGTTCGAGGTCCGTGCGCTGATGGAGGCACCCTCCCCTGTCGACTGACCGGGCAGACCCGCCCGTCGAGGACCTGCTGCGCRMSCTSGCGCCGCAGGTCCTGGGCGTGCTGGTGCGGCGGTCGGGGGACCTCGCCGACGCCGAGGACGCCCTGCAGGAGGCGCTCCTGGCCGCGGCGACGCAGTGGCCGTCGACGGGCGTGCCCGACAACCCGCACGCGTGGCTGGTCGTCGTCGGGCAGAACAAGCTGGTGGACCGGTACCGCAGCGAGGACGCGCGACGCCGGCGCGAGGAGCTCGTCGCGACGATGGACCCGGGTGCCGAGGCGCTCCAGTCCGACGACTCCCTGCTGCTGCTCTTCGGCTGCTGCCACCCGGCGCTGAGCCCGGCGTCGGCCATCGCGCTGACCCTGCGGTCGGTCGGCGGCCTGACCACCGCGGAGATCGCGCGGGCGTTCCTGGTGCCGGAGCCGACGATGGCGCAGCGGCTCAGCCGGGCGCGCCGGACCCTGCGCGACCTGGACGGACCGTTCCGGATGCCGTCGGCGGCGGACTACGGCGAGCGGCTCCGCGCCGTGCTGCGGGTGCTCTACCTGATCTTCAACGAGGGCTATGCCAGCACCTCGGGCGCGTCCGTGGCCCGGGCGGACCTGGCGGCCGAGGCACTCCGGCTCACCCGCGCGCTGTCACTGAGCCTCCCCGACGATCCCGAGGTCGCGGGCCTGCTCGCGCTGATCCTGCTCACCGATGCCCGGCGCCCCGCGCGCACGGGACCGCGCGGCGAGCTGATCCCGCTGGACGAGCAGGACCGTGCGCGCTGGGACGCCGCGATGATCGCGGAGGGCGTCGCGCTGGTCGAGCACGCGCTGGTGCGCGGAGCGGTCGGCGAGTACCAGCTGCAGGCGGCGATCGCGGCGGTGCACGACGAGGCCCCGACGGCCGACGAGACGGACTGGCCCCAGCTGCTCGCCCTGTACGGGCTGCTCGAGCGGATGACCGGCAACCCGATGGTCACGCTGAACCGCGCGGTCGCGCTCGCGATGGTGCACGGCCCCGACGCCGGGCTCGCCCTGCTGGCCACGCTGGACCAGCCGCTCGCCGGCCATCACCGGCTCGCCGCCGTCCGGGGTCACCTGCTCGAGCGGGCAGGCCGGCCCGAGGAGGCGGCCGAGCAGCTGCTGCTGGCGTCGCGGCAGACCACGAGCCTGGCGGAGCGCGACTACCTGCGGCTCCAGGTGGCACGCCTGCGGCACGGTTGACACGCTGAGCACCGTGCCGGCCGATCCCGATCCTCACGTCCTGTTCTCGCCCGCCGTGACCAACCTGCGCGACCTCGGTGGTCGGCGCACGGCCGACGGGGGTGTCGTCGCGTCCGGTGTCGTGTACCGCTCGGCGGAGATGACGGGCGACGCGGTCGCCACCGACGAGGTCCTCGCAGGCCTGGGCATCCGGACCGTGGTCGACCTGCGCACCGAGGGCGAGCGGACGGCACGGCCGGACCACGTGCCGGCCGGGGCGACGCTTCTCGACCTCGACGTGCTCGCGGATCTCCCCGGCGGTGCCGCGGCGCAGGTGGCGGCCCTCGGGACGAGCCGGACCACGCCCGAGCCCGACCCCGACCCCGTCGAGTCGATGCTCGTGGTCTACCGCCGGTTCGTCGTCGGCGAGGGTGCCCGGGCGGCGTACGCGGCGCTGATGCGGGCCGTCATCGACCCCGCGCGCCGACCGCTCCTGTTCCACTGCACGGCCGGCAAGGACCGGACCGGCTGGGCGGCGACGATCCTGCTGCTCGCCGCGGGTGTCGACGAGCAGGGCGCGACGGAGGAGTTCCTCGCGGTCAACCCCGCGGTGCGCGAGACGTTCGCCCCGCTGCTCCAGCAGTTCGCCGACACCGGCGGTGACCCCGAGACCCTGCGCCCGCTGCTGGAGGTCCGGCCCGAGGACCTGCGGGAGGCCCTGGACCTCGTGCGCGAGCAGTTCGGCACGTTCGACGGCTACCTCCGGGACGGGCTCGGGCTCGCTCCCCAGGAGGTCGAGAAGCTCCGCAGGACGCTACGCACGGACGGGTGACCCGTTGGACCGTTCGGGTGGTCCGATATGTCCGATCTTGCCGACTCACCCGGCCGGACCCACGATGGGCTGATCGCACCTCCCGCGACGCAGCGTCGTCTGATCCCAGGCGCCGAGGGAAAGGCATGCCTGTGGCCGACGAGATCGTCTCCCCCATCCGACGAGGCGCGCACGACATCGCCCGCGAGCGGGACCGGGTCCGGCGCAAGCGCGTCTACCGCGTCGCGTTCGTGCTCCTCGCCATCGAGACCTACGTCATCGCCAGCTCGCTGCTGGGCCGCGACCTCGTGCCGCCGATGCCGCGGGTCGACCCGCTCGTGCTGGTCCCGGTGCTGTTCTTCGTCTCGCTGCTGGCGCTGCTGCTGGTCACGCAGGTCGGCACCTCCCGGTCGCCGCACGTGGTCTACCGGCCCGAGCAGGTGGACGTGCACCTCGACGACGTCATCGGCATCGACCCGGTCAAGGAGGACGTGCGCCGCTCGATCGACCTGTTCCAGACGCACAAGCAGTTCGCCGAGCAGATGGGCGGCACCCCCCGGCGCGGCTTGCTGTTCGAGGGGCTGCCCGGCACCGGCAAGACGATGACGGCCAAGGCGATGGCGGCCGAGGCGGGTGTGCCGTTCCTCTTCGTGTCCGCGACGTCGTTCCAGTCGATGTACTACGGCGCCACCGCGAAGAAGATCCGCGCGTACTTCAAGGCGCTGCGCAAGGCGGCCCGCACGGAGGGCGGCGCGATCGGCTTCATCGAGGAGATCGACGCCATCGCGACGGCCCGCGGGGGCATGTCGTCGATGACCGCGAGCCCGTTCGACGCGTTCCGGACGCCGGGCGTCATCAAGAACGCGGTCGTCAGCGAGGGCACCGGCGGCGTGGTCAACGAGCTGCTGGTGCAGATGCAGTCGTTCGACGAGCCCACGACGACCGACAAGTTCGTCAACTTCTTCCTCGCCCGGATCAACCTGCTGCTGCCGGCGAACCGCCAACTGCAGCAGCGCAAGCCGGTCAAGGCCCCGATCCTGCTGATCGCCGCCACCAACCGCGCCGACTCGCTGGACCCCGCGCTGCTGCGCCCGGGTCGCTTCGACCGCCGGCTGACGTTCGCGACCCCCGACGCGATCGGCCGGCGGGCGCTGGTGGACCACTTCCTGGCCCGCCGTTCGACGCAGGACGAGCTGGACGACCCGGTGCTGCGGGACCGGATCGCCGCCGCGACCAACGGCTGGACGCCGGTGATGATCGAGCACCTGCTGGACGAGGCGCTGGTCAACGCGCTGCGTCGCGGGTCGCTGGCCATGTCGTTCGCCGACATCGAGCACGCCCGGATCACCGAGATGGTCGGCATCGGCCAACCGGTCCGCTACACGGAGGCCGAGCAGCGGCTCATCGCCACGCACGAGGCCGGCCACGCGGTGACGGCCTGGCTCGCGGCGCCGAACCGCACGCTCGAGGTCCTCACGATCGTGCGTCGCGGCGACGCCCTCGGCCTGCTCGCGCACGACGACTGCGAGGAGGTCTGGACCCACTCGCACTACGACCTGCGGGCGCTCGTGCAGATCGCCATGGGTGGCTGGGTGGCCGAGGAGCTCTTCTTCGGGCAGACCAGCACCGGCCCCGCCGGCGACCTCGCGTCGGCCACCCGCACGGCCGCGCAGATGGTCGGCGCGGCGGGCATGACCGGCTCGCTCATCTCCTTCGCGGCGACGCCGCACGACCTGGTGTCCGCGGTGCTCAGCGACGCCCAGGCGCGGGCCCAGCTGGAGGCCGTGCTGGACGACGCGCGCAGCACGGTCCGCCGGCTGCTGTCGCGGCACCGCCACCTGGTCGAGGCGCTGCGTGACGCCCTGCTCGAGCGGTACGAGCTCCTCGGCACCGAGATCACGGACGTCCTCGAGGCCGCGACGCTCGCGCAGCAGCAGATGCTGGAGCGCGAGGAGTACGAGAAGTCCGCCGCGGTGGCCGCCGGTGCGGCGGCGCAGGCGGTCGCGGCGGCGGAGCGGTTGCGGGTGGCCTAGCCTTCGGGGCGTGCCCGAGGGTCATACCGTCCACCGCATCGCCCGCCAGCTCACCCTCGACCTGGTCGGTCGCCGCCTCGCGGTGAGCTCGCCGCAGGGCCGGTTCGGCGCCGGTGCCGCCCGGCTCGACGGGCAGGTCATGGTGTCGGCCGACGCCGTCGGCAAGCAGCTGTTCTGCACGTTCGAGGGCGGCGACGTGCTGCGGGTGCACCTCGGGCTGTACGGCGCGTGGGACTTCTACGGCGCGCTGACCCCGGTCACCGAAGGCGCCTTCGCGGTCGGCAGCATGGGCGCGCCGCGGCTGCGGCGGTCGGTGCGGATGGGGGAGGACGAGCGCGAGAACCCCGCCGACGAGGGCGGGCTGGTGGCGACGTTCCCACCCGAGCCGGTGGGCCAGGTGCGCGTGCGGCTGGCGTCGGCCGAGACGGTCGCCGACCTGCGCGGGCCGTCGGCGTGCGAGGTGCTCGACCCGGCCGATGCGGCCGCGGCGATCGACCGGCTGGGCCCCGACCCGGCGTCGACCGACGACCTCGACCGCGCCGGGGACGTCATGGTCGAGCGGTTGACCGCACGGAACGTCGCCGTCGGCCAGCTGCTCATGGACCAGTCGGTGGTGGCCGGCATCGGCAACATCTACCGGGCGGAGCTGCTGTTCCGCGCCCGCCTCGACCCGCACACGCCGGGCCGCCGGGTGCCGCGCGAGGTGGCGCGGGCGCTCTGGGACGACTGGGCGGTGCTGCTGGCCGACGGGATCCGCACGGGCGTGATGATCACGCGCGAGGACCTGTCTCCCGCCGCCCGGGAGCGCGCCCTGACGGACCCGGCCGAGCGTCACTGGGTCTACCACCGCACCGGCGAGCCGTGCCTGGTCAGCGGGAACCCGGTGGTGGTCGAGGAGATGGCCGCCCGCAAGCTCTACTGGTGCCCGACGTGCCAGGTCTGAGCGTCAGGAGTCCAGGCCGAGGAGCGACCGCCACGCGCGGTGGTGCTCGACCGTGACGCCCTCGTAGCCGGGCAGTCCCCCGAACGCCGCCTCGACCCGTGTCGCCTCCTGCTCGAGGACCGCGGGCCCCTCGTCGACGAACGTGTACTGCGCGCCGCCGGCCACCTCGGCCGTGTCGGTCTCGACGCCGACGGTGAACGGCCGGCCCGCCGCCGACGCCGCGACGGCCGCGGGAGCGGCGAGCGCGATGATCCCGTCGGGCCCGCGGGCGTGGTCGCTGAACGCGACGACCCCGACGCGGTCGGCCCGGGCGAGCACCGCGTCGAGCAGCGAGCCCTCGCCCCAGGGCTCGTGCGCGAGCCACCACGGGGCGTCGACGCCCAGCTCGACGCCGTCGGGCAGCGCCGCGACCACGGCGTCGAGCAGCGCGAACCACTGGGTGCAGAGCAGGTCGCGCCGGGTGGCCCAGCCCGGTGTCGCCCACGGCTCGACGTCGAGCTGCAGGCTGTCGCTGGGGCCCGACCGCAGCGCCGCGAGCGCCCACGTCACCGCGAGCGAGGGCTGACCGAGCCAGCCGGGATCGCCGCCGAGCGGACCGACGGCCACGCCCGCGGCCTGCAGGGCGGAGGTCGCCGCGCGGAACCAGTCGCCCACCGGGCCCTCGTCGGCAGCCCAGGGG
>NZ_JBFULZ010000196.1:0-7471 GCF_054049635.1 Cellulomonas sp. P5_C6
CCTCTGCCCTCACGGCCACCAGTCTGGGAGGCTGGCGCCATGACGGCACGGTGGCCGGCGTTCGCCCCGGCGCTCGAGCGCGCGGCGCACCACGCCCGGGAGTGGCTGACGTCCCTGCCCGAGCGGCCCGTCCACCCTCGCGCCGACGTCGACGACCTCGTCGCCCTGCTCGGCGGCACCCTGCCCGACGGACCGACCGCGCCGGAGGCCGTGATCGACGAGCTGGCGGCGGGCATCGAGCCGGGGCTGATGGGGATGCCGTCGGGCCGGTTCTTCGGCTGGGTCATCGGCGGCACGCACCCGGCGGCGCTCGCGGCCGACTGGCTGACCAGCGCCTGGGACCAGAACACCGCGATCCGGCACTCGACCCCCGGTGTCGTCGCGGTCGAGGAGGCCGCGGCCGCCTGGCTCGTCGACCTGCTGGGGCTGCCGACCGGCGCGGACGTCGGGTTCGTCACCGGCGCGACGATGGCGAACTTCACCGGGCTCGCCGCCGCGCGTCAGCAGGTGCTCACCGATGCGGGGTGGGACGTCGAGCGCGACGGTCTCGCGGGCGGACCGCGGGTGCGGGTGCTCGTGGGCGAGGAGCGGCACGGGACCGTCGACCTCGCGCTGCGCTACCTCGGCCTGGGCGCGCCGACCGCCGTGCCCGCGGACCGGCAGGGGCGGCTTGTCGTCGGCGGCCTCGAACGCGCCCTCGCGGCCGGGGACGGCCCGACGATCGTGTGMCTGCAGGCGGGCAACCTGCACTCCGGCGCCACCGACCCGCTGGCCGATGCCATCGACGCCGCCCACGCCCACGGCGCCTGGGTGCACGTCGACGGGGCGTTCGGCCTCTGGGCGGCGGCGTCACCGCGGCTGCGCGGCCTGCTGACCGGCTACGAGCGCGCCGATTCCTGGGCGACCGACGCCCACAAGACCTTGAACGTGCCGTACGACTGCGGGCTCGCGATCGTGGCCCGCCCCGAGCCGCTGCGCCGGGCGTTCGGCATGCAGGCGGAGTACTTCGTGTCGTTCCAGGGGGCCGGCGACCCGTTCGAGAAGGTGCCCGAGCTGTCCCGGCGTGCCCGCGGCGTCCCCGTCTGGGCCGCGCTGCGCTCGCTCGGTCGGTCCGGGGTGGAGGACCTGGTCGACGGGCTGGTCGCCCGCGCCCGTCAGATCGCGGACGGGATCGCGGCGATCGACGGCGCCGAGATCCTCAACGACGTCGTCTTCACGCAGGTCAGCGTGGCCTTCGGCTCGGACGAGCGGACGCGGGACGTCACCGCGCGGGTGCTGGCCGACGGCGTGACCTGGATGTCGGGCTCCCGATGGCAGGGCCGCGACGTGCTGCGGGTCTCGGTGAGCAACTGGTCGACCGACGACGAGGACGTCGCCCGTTCGGTCGACGCGGTCCGCCGGGCGGCCTCCTGAGTCATCCCCGCTGGTCCGGGTCGACCGGTCGCGCCGCCGGCGGACCGGCCGGCGGGTCGAACGGGTTGCCCGGGCCGGCGGCCAGGGGCTRCACGGGCGTCGCGGCCGCGGGGGTGCGCAACCGGCGGGTCCAGCGGACGACGGCGACGACGCCGGCGGCGACCGCCCCGCCGAACGCCAGCCAGGGGAGCAGCACGCCGACGACGATGACGATCCCGGAGACGAGGGCCACGAGCGAGCCCCAGCCG
Source organism: Cellulomonas sp. P5_C6 (assembly GCF_054049635.1). Taxonomy (NCBI): domain Bacteria; kingdom Bacillati; phylum Actinomycetota; class Actinomycetes; order Micrococcales; family Cellulomonadaceae; genus Cellulomonas; species Cellulomonas sp. P5_C6. The sequence continues at coordinate 1,662 of NZ_JBFULZ010000196.1, forward strand.
GTGGCCAGCCCTTCGAGGAACGACTGCGGCCCGGTCGGCGGCACGGGAGGTGCCGGCGGCTCGACGTAGGGCGGCAGGTCAGGTCCGACGAGGGCGACGTGGATGGTCGACAGCGACACCTGCTCCGCGAGCGCCGACCGCTGCGACAGCAGGGTCTCCAGGCTGGTCTCACGCTCGGTGAGGGCGTTCTCCGCGGTGACGATGTCGTCGTGCGTGGTTGCCGTGGCCAGCAGGTTCTCCATGCGCCCGACGGAGAGCTGCATCGCGTGGATACGCGCGTCGAGGTCCTGCGCGGCGGCCGTGACGTCCTTCTTGGTGAGTGTCACCTTGTCGACGTCCCCGAGGTCGCGCAGCGCGACGAGCGTGGTCGACACCGCGGCGGCGGGCAGCCGGATCGTCAGCGAGGCGGTGCCCACCTCGGTCTCGGTCTGAGCCTGCTCGGCGCGGTCGTCGACGCGCCCGCCGGCCCCCTCGGTGAGGTCGACGATGGCGTCGGCGGCGGCCCGGGGGTCCTTGACCGACATCGCGACGTCGCCGGTCTGCACCACCTGGCGCGTGTCGACGGTGCTGGCGACCGGGGCGACGGACCCGTCCGTGCTCTCCTGCACGGCACCGCCGCCCTGGTCGGCGCCGACCGCCCCCTCGTCGGTCACGGACTGCGCGGAGTCGCCGGCGCTCGACCCGCTGTCGGCGGCGGAGCACGCCGTCAGGGTGGCGCTCAGCGCGATGACGCCGACGACCGCCAGGCGGGCGGTGCGGGCGCGGACCTTCGAGGTGGGGCGGCTCGTCGTCGGGTTCATGGCCGTGAACGTAGGGCCGGCGGCGAGCCTGCGGGTTGGCTGTGACTCAACTGTGACGGCGGTGGCGTCGGTGGCGCCGAATCGTGACCGCGCCGACACCGCAGCGCGTTCTGCCTGGTCAGAGCACGTACGCCGTCGCGGTCCAGAGATGCACCGCGGCGAAGGCGCGCAGCGGTCGCCACGACTCGGCCATCCGGGCGACCTCGGGCGTGGTCCCGACGGCCAGCGCGCGCCGCAGGACGAGGTCGCCGACGGGCATCGCGTCGCGGTCGCCCAGGACGCGCAGCGCGAGGTAGTCGGCGGTCCACGGCCCGACGCCGGGCAGGTCGAGCAGGCGCGCGCGGGCGTCGGGGGACCCGGCTTCCAGGACGAGGCCGTCGGCGCACGCCTGCGCGAGGGCGTGCAGAGTCCGGGCGCGCGAGTGGGTGATCCGGACGACCGACTGCAGCTCGACCGGGTCGACCACCGCGAGGCGCGCCGGCGACGGGTAGACGGTCAGCCCGTCGGGGCCCGGCGAGCCGTAGGCGGCCGCCAGCCGGCCCCCGAACGTGCGCGCCGCGGCGAGCGAGACCTGCTGGCCGAGCACGGTGGTCACCGCCGCCTCGAAGCCGTCCGGGTGGCCGAGGATCCGCAGCCCGGGCCGGGCGTCGACCAGCGGCCCGAGCACGGCATCGCCGACGAACGCCTCGTGGACCGCCTCCAGGTCGTCACCGAGACCGAACCAGGTGTCCGCGAGGACCGCGAGGTCGAGGCCCGCGCCCGCGTCGGTGCTGAGCTCGATGCGGTCCTGCGCCAGGTCAGCGGTGACCACGGCGCCCCCGACGACGCGCCGGACGGTGCGCCCCTCGACGACCTCGACGCCGGGCACGGCGTGGGCGACGAGCGAGGCGAGCGCGGGCGCGGGGTCGAACGGTCGCTGCACGGTGAGCGTGGCGGTGATGGTGTCCTCCGGGGTCGAATCCTTCCGACCGTACCTCCCGTGGGCTTTACCAACACAAGATGGTTACGTGGAAGGGATGCGGTATTCCCATGACTGTGCTAGAACAGAGGGAGCTGATCGTCCCGGGTGACCGGGCCGACCAGCCGGTCGCAGATCGGGCCGCGTTGCCGAGGGTCACGGCGAGAGCCGGGCCGCCCGTCAGGGTTCAGGGAGTGCGCCAAGCCTCGTGCCGGCGAGACGCCTCTCCGTTGCGCCCCGTCCCCGAGAAACGGGGACGGGGCGCACCTACGTACGCTGGCCACGTGCTGCTGATGCTGCCCTCCGCCACCACCGACGACACCGTCGCCCACGACGTCCAGGGATTCGTGGTCCCGACGGTCTCGATCCTCGCCGCGGTCGTGATCGCCTACCTCGCAGCGACACTCATCGCCGTGCTGGTCCGACGCGTCGCGCGCCAGTCGGCCGTCGCCGCCGACCTCACCCGCCGCTCGCGCCGGCCGATGCGTGCGTTCCTGCTGGTCGTCGCGGTGTGGATCGCCCTGCGGCTGAGCACGGACCCGGCCGCCTGGACGCGGACGGCCGAGCACGTGCTGCTCATCGCCTTCATCATCACCGGCGCGTGGCTCATCGGCAGCCTCGCCTTCGTGCTCGAGGACGCCGCCCTGCAGAGGTACCGCATCGACGTCGCCGACAACCGGCACGCCCGACGCGTCCGCACCCAGGTGCAGGTGCTGCGCCGCATCACGGTGGCCGTCCTCGTGCTCTGCGCGATCGCCGCGATCCTCCTGACGTTCCCGTCGGCGCGAGCGCTCGGGGCCAGCCTGCTGGCGTCCGCCGGGCTCATCTCCATCGTCGCGGGCCTGGCGGCGCAGAGCTCGCTGGCCAACGTGTTCGCCGGGATGCAGCTGGCGTTCACGGACGCGATCCGGGTGGACGACGTGGTCGTCGTCGACCAGCAGTGGGGGCGGATCGAGGAGATCACGCTCACCTACGTCGTCGTGCACATCTGGGACGACCGCCGCCTGATCCTGCCGTCCACGTACTTCACGACGACGCCGTTCGAGAACTGGACCCGCCGCGCGGCCGACCTCCTGGGCACCGTCGAGCTCGACGTGGACTGGGACGTGCCGGTCGAGGCGATGCGCGCCGAGCTGGGCCGGCTGCTGCAGGACACCGACCTGTGGGACCGGCGGGTCGGGATCCTGCAGGTCACCGACGCGGTCGGGGGAGTCGTCCGGGTCCGTGCCCTGGCCAGCGCGGTCGACGCCCCCACCCTGTTCGACCTGCGGTGCTACGTGCGGGAGGGGCTGGTCGCCTGGCTGCAGCGGGAGGCGCCGCAGGCCCTGCCCAAGACGCGGTGGGAGGGCTCGGCACCCGCGACGAGCCGCCACGCGCGGCCCGAGCCGACCCCGATCCCGACGCTCCCGGTCCCCGGCGCGTGGTCCGTCGACGACACGCAGACCATCCAGACGGGCGGGCAGGACTCGCGGCTGTTCACGGGCAGCATCGAGGCCCTCGAGCGGTCGCGGAGCTTCTCCGGCCCGGGCCAGGACGTGATCGACGAGCGCGAGCAGCACGCCGAGGAGCACGGCGAGGGTCGGCAGCCCTGAGCCCGATCCGGCCGACCACCGCCGACGCCGTGGTCGAGCACCTGGTGCGGCTCGTCGTGGAGCGGCCCGGACGGGTGCGCGTGCTCGTCGACGGCGCACCGCCGACGGGGCCCGCGGGATGGGCGGACGCGCTCGTCGAGCCGTTGCGCGAGGCCGGTCGGCCGGTGGTCCGCGTGCACGCCGACGACTTCCTGCGGCCGGCCTCCGTGCGGTTCGAGCACGGCCGGCACGACCCCGACTCCTACCTGGAGGACCGGCTCGACCTGCGCGCGCTCGGCCGCGAGGTGCTCGATCCGTTCGGTGCCTCCGGGCGGTACCTGCCGACCCTGTGGGACGCCGCGACCGACCGGGCGACCCGCGCGGAGTACCGGCAGGCGGGCGAGGGAGCGGTGCTCGTGCTGGACGGCAGCCTGCTGCTGGGCCGGTGGCTCGATGCCGACCTGTCGGTGCACCTCGCCGTCCGCGAGGCCACCCTGGTGCGGCGGACCGCCCACGAGGACCGCTGGATGCTGCCGGCCTTCGCGCGGTACGAGGACGAGATGAGCCCGTCGCTGGTCGCGGACGTCGTCGTGCACGTGGACGACCCGCGGCACCCCGCGCTCGTCACGCCGTGACGGCCGCCGTCAGCCGCGCCGCCAGGCGGTGCATCGCGTCGGCCAGCTCGGGCGGTCCGACCACCCGCAGCGGCACCCCGAACATCGCGAACGTGGCCGCGACCCCGTCCCAGGACCAGGCGCTGAGCACCACGCGGCTGCGCCCCTCGCCGAGGCTCTCGACCAGGGCGCCGCGCCCGGCCCACCGGACGAGCTCGGCCGCGTCCATCTCGACCTCCGCCTCGCCGCGGCACGGCCACGGGTTGATCCCGCTGAACTGCTCGGCGACGAACGCCGCGACGTCCGGCACGGGCAGCTCCCGCGGCGCGAACCGCGGCCCGGTCCCGGTCTTCGGTGTCATCCGGTCCACCCGGAACGTGCGCCAGTCGGCCCGGTCGAGGTCGAAGCCGACGAGGTACCAGCGCCCGCCCCAGGTGACCAGGTGGTGGGCCTCCGCGCGCCGCGGCAGGGAGGTGGCGCGGCCGCCCTCGTAGTCGAACCGCAGCACCTCGCGGGCGCGCACCGCCGACCCGACGGACAGCAGCACCTGCTGGTCGACCTCGGGCCGGTTGCCCTGCCGGGTGACCGCGGTGACCTGCAAGGCCTCGGCGGCCGCCCGCAGGCGCGCGGGCATGACCTGGCGCAGCGTCGAGAGCGCCCGCACGGCGGCCTCGTCGACCCCCGCGACGCCCGTGGACGCGGTCTGCAGGGCGACGACCAGCGCGACCGCCTGCTCGTCGTCGAGCAGCAGCGGCGGCATCTGCGTGCCCGCGTCGAGCCGGTACCCGCCGTCCGGTCCCTTCGAGGCGTGCACCGGGTAGCCCAGCTCGCGGAGGCGGTCGACGTCGCGCCGCACCGTGCGGGGGCTGACGCCGAGCCGGTCCGCGAGCACGCCGCCCGGCCAGTCGCGACGCGCCTGGACCAGCGACAGCAGCGCGAGGAGGCGGGAGGACGGCGTCGACATGTCCTCAGGATCGCATCCGATGGCGGACAGGACCTGACCGCTACTCCCGGAAGTCTGGGTCCGTACCCATCCACGAGGGGAGAAGCCATGATCCACACGCGAGGACTCACCAAGGACTTCGTGGTCAGCCGCACCGAGACGGTCCATGCCGTCCGCGGCATCGACCTCGACATCGCGCCCGGCGAGCTGGTCGCGGTGCTCGGACCCAACGGGGCCGGCAAGACCACGACGATGCGCATGCTCACCACGCTCGTGCGCCCGACGTCCGGCACCGCGACCGTCGCGGGCGTCGACGTGCTCGCCGACCCGGCGACGGTCCGGCGGCACATCGGGTACGTCGGGCAGGGCAACGGGGCGGGCCACCAGCAGCGCGGCGGCGACGAGCTCACCATGCAGGGCCAGGTGTACGGGCTCGACCGGGCGGCGGCGCGCCGGCGGACCGGCGAGCTGCTCGAGGCCCTGGACCTGACCGCGCTGGCCCGGCGCAAGGTCTCGGACCTCTCCGGCGGTCAGCGGCGCCGGCTCGACGTCGCGCTCGGGCTGGTGCACGCGCCGCGGCTGCTGTTCCTCGACGAGCCGTCCACCGGGCTCGACCCGCAGAACCGCGCCAACCTGTGGGACCACATCCTGCGGCTGCGCGCCGAGCACGAGATGACGATCGTGCTCACCACCCACTACCTGGACGAGGCCGACACGATGGCCGAGCGCGTCGTCGTCGTCGACCACGGCGAGGTCATCGCCGACGACACCGCGGACGGGCTCAAGCGCACGCTCGCGGGCGACCGCGTGGTCCTGACGACGGCCGTCGCCGGGACGGCGCCGCAGGTGGCGACGATCGTCGGGGCGCTGCCCGGCGCCCGGGACGTCACCGTCGACGGCGCCCGGGTCGAGGCGCGCGTGGCG
>NZ_JBFULZ010000197.1:0-7458 GCF_054049635.1 Cellulomonas sp. P5_C6
CGTCCGGGTCGCTGCCCCACAGGCTCCGGTAGGGGATGCGGCCCAGCGAGACGACCTCGCGGACCGTGAGGGGGACCGTGCTCGACGACTCCTGCTCGAGCAGGGCGATGCGCTGCGCGCGGCCCTTGCGCGGCAGCTCGTGGACCGGCGTGGCGTGGTCGACCAGGACCCCGCCCCGCTCGGGCGGGAGCAGCCCGGCGATGAGCCGAAGCAGGGTCGTCTTGCCCGCGCCGTTGGGGCCGAGCAGCCCGGTCAGGTGGCCCGCGGGTGGGGTGGCGTCGATGCCGTCGACCACCCAGCGGCCGCCCAGGCGGGTGCCGACGCCGTCGAGGGTCAGCTCCATGCCATCCCCTTCCCGCGGCGCAGCAGGTACGCGAAGACGGGGACCCCGATGAGGGCCGTGACGATGCCGACGGGCAGCTCCCGCGGGTCGAACAGCGTGCGCGCGAGGGTGTCCGCCCAGATCAGGAACACCGCGCCGCTGAGCGCCGCCACGGGCAGCAGCCTGCGGTGCGCCGGACCGGTGAGCGACGAGACCGCATGGGGGAGGATCAGGCCGACGAAGCCGATGGCCCCGCTCACCGCGACCATCGCGCCCGTCAGCAGCGCGACGACCGTCATCAGGGTCCAGCGGGTGCGGTCGACGTCGATGCCGAGCGCCCCGGCCGACGTGTCACCGAACGCGAACGCGTCGAGCCGGGTGGCGGCCCCGAGCAGGACCACGCCGGTGACGACGACCGCGGACCCGGCGATGGCGACGGACGACCACGTGGAGCCCGCCAGCGACCCGAGGAGCCAGTTGAGGATCTCGCGGTAGGAGTCGCCCGTGGCGGTCCAGAAGATGACGAAGCTGGTGCCGGCCGCGAACAGCTGCGACACGGCCAGGCCGGCCAGGACCGCCCGGCCCGGTGCGAGCGTGCCGCCGGTGCGGGCCAGCGCCAGGGTGGCGACGAGGGCCACCAGCGCGCCCGCGAAGGCCGCGACCGGGAGCAGCAGGCTCACACCCACCACCAGCACCGCGACGGCGCCCAGCGACGCGCCCGACGACAGCCCGAGCAGGTACGGGTCGGCCAGCGGGTTGCGGGTCAGGCTCTGCATCACCGCGCCGGCGATCGCGAGCCCGGCCCCGACCGCCGCCGCCGTCAGCACGCGGGGCAGGCGCAGGTCCCACACGATCGCGTCGTGCAGGCGCGGTACCGGGCTCACCGGGAGGCCCAGGTGCCCGCCGATGCTCCGCGCGACCTCCGAGACGCTCAGGTCCGCCGGTCCGATGGTCACCGCCACCAGGATCGTCACGACCGGCGCTGCGAGCCCGGCGGCGACCAACAGCGCGAGCGGTGTCCGGGCTCTCACCCCAGCGCGGCGAGCTGGTCGTCGAGGGACTTCACGGCGTCGGCGTTGCGCACGCCCGCCTCGGACGCCGGGAACGGGATGGTGAGGTACCGGTGCTCCTTGACCGCCGTGAGCTGGTTGGTCGCCGGGTTGGCCTCGAGCATCTCGATCTTCTTCGCGGCCGTGTTCCAGCTGGCGTCCACCAGCACGATCACGCTCGGGTCCGCCGCGACGATCTGCTCCCAGCCGGCCGACGTCCAGGTGTCGTGCACGTCGGCGAAGATGTTGGTCAGCCCCGCGGCGTCCATCATCATCTGCGGCGCGCCGATGCCCGCGCCGACGTACGGGGTGTCGGAGCCCGAGCTGTACCAGAGCGCGGTCGTCTTCTCGGTCGGCTTCGTCACGGCCGCGAGCGTCGCCTTCTGCTCCGCGATGAGCTCCTCCGCGCGGTCCTGCACCCCGAAGATGCTCGCCACCTCGCGGATCTCGTCGTCGACCTTGTCGAAGGTCAGCGGGTCGGGCATGTAGTCCGGCTCCTTGCACGCGGCGGGGGAGACGTAGCTGGCGATCCCGAGGTTCGCCAGGGTGCTGCGGTCGCCGACGCCGTCGGCCGAGAAGTTCGACTCCCAGCCGCCGTAGACGAAGTCCGGCTCCAGCGCGAGCAGCGCCTCCTGGCCGGGCACCTTGTCCGAGACGACGGGGATCGAGTCGTAGGCCGCAGCCTGGTCGTCCGGCACCGGGCCGTCGGCGAACGCGGTGCCGATCATCACGTCCTGCAGCCCGAGCGCCAGCAGCATCTCGGTCGCCGTCGACTTGATGGTGACGACCTTCGTCGGCGGCGCGTCGATGGTGACCGGCGTGCCGCAGTTGTCGAGGGAGACCGGCGCGAACGTGGCGCTCGGCGTGCTGGTCGGCGCGGTCCCGGACGTGCTCTGCGCCGCCGAGCAGCCGGCGAGCGCGAGGGTCGCCGCGGCGGCGACGACGAGGATGCGGGTTCTGGGCATGAGGGGTGCGGGCTCCGGGGTGCTCGTTCGCCAGGCGCGCGGCGGTGCATCGCTCGCGCGGGGGTGGGGTGCACGTCGCACCTCCGGAGGGCCGCCCACGACCGGGCGGCGCGACCCGGCCAGATCCGGTCGGGTTCCGCGCACAGAGTAGGCCTGGGGGGTGGCCTCTCGGCAAGCGGAGCCGCTGGTCAGTGGCGGATCTCTCGCTCAGGGGGCCGCGGCCAGGGCGAGGGCGCGGGCGACGTCGTCGACCTCCGCGCCGAGCAGGCCGACCGTGACGCGGACGTGGTCGCCCGCACCGCTCGTGCCGTCGGCGCAGAACGGGGCGCCCGGCGCGACGCGGATCCCGGCGGCCTCGAGCCGGACGAGGGCGGTGCGCTCGTCGTGCACGGGCAGCCACAGGTTGATGCCGTCGCCGGGCTCGAGCGCGATGTCGTGGGTGGCCAGGGCCTCGCGCAGGGCCCGGCGGCGCGCGAAGTACACGCGCCGGGCGTGGGCGACGGCCTCGATGGCCCCGCCGTCGGTCAGCAGGTCCACCAGGACGTGCTGCAGGAGCCGGCTGGTCCAGCCCGGGCCGAGCATCCGCCGGGCCACGAGGCCGTCGAGGACGGTGGCCGGTCCCCCCACGGCGGCGATGCGCAGGTCGGGCCCGTGCGACTTCGAGTAGGAGCGGACGTGCACGACGCGGTCGGGCAGGAACGCCCCGAGGCTCACGTCCCGGGCCGACGCGATCTCGCCCGAGTGGTCGTCCTCGACGACCAGCGCGTCGTGCCGGCGCAGGACGTGCGCCAGCTCCCGCGCCCTGGTCGCCGTCGTGCTCACGCCCGTGGGGTTGTGCGCGCGCGGCTGCAGCACCACGACGCCGGCCCCGCCGTCGAGCGCCCGCTCCAGGTCGTCGGGCCGCATGCCCTGCCGGTCGAGCGTGACGGGCACCCGCTCGAGCCCCAGCTGGTCCAGCAGGTCGAACAGCGGCGGGAAGCCGGGGTCCTCGACGGCCACGCGCGAGCCGTAGACCGCCACCCGCTCCAGGACGCGGCTGATCGCGTCGAGCGCCCCGTCGACCACGGTGATCCGCTGCGCAGCGAACGGCCACGACTCCCGCAGCAGCACCTCGAGCGCGGGCACGACGGGGGCGGCCAGGTAGGCGCCCGTGTCCGCCGCGGGGCGCTGCAGGGCGACGCGGGCGAGGGCGGGGCCGATCAGGGGCAGGAGCTCGGGGTCCGGGGTACCTGTCGAGAGGTCGACCCGCGCCGGGGCGCCGCCGGCGAGGTCGCGGTAACGCGGCGGCAACCAGCTCGCCGGCGGCGGGAGCACGACCGTGCCTGCGCGACCGCGGGAGATGACGATGCCGACGGCCGCCAGCGCCTGCCAGGCGCCGCTGACCGTCGCGGGGCTGACGCCGAGCTCGGCGGCGAGCGTCCGGACGGTGGGCAGGCGGTCGCCCGGCCGCAGGTCACCGCCACGCACGAGGCGGGCCACGGTCGCGGCGATGCCGCGGGGGCTGCGGTCGTCGACGTGGGCGGCGAGGTCCATGCGGGCCAGGATGCATGCCCCGGGCGCCGCGTCCGACGCGGTCCGGCGTGGCGCCCGCGTGCGGGACGAAGTGTTTACGCGGCGGTCATCGATGTTCGCGTCCAGGAAACGGGGAGTAACGCCGCAGAAATGTTCAACCCCGACAGTCACATTCCAGGCTACGGTGCCAAGAACGGGCACTCAGGCGCCGCGTGGGCTCCGAGGCCGGTCGAGGACAGAGAAGCGGAGGAGCCCTATGACCGTCGTACGCGTCGCGTTCACCCAGGCCACCTGGACGGGCGACAAGGAGTCGATGACCGCGCTGCACGAGGCCTGGACCCGGGAGGCCGCCTCGCAGGGTGCCCAGATCATCGCGTTCCAGGAGCTCTTCTACGGCCCGTACTTCGGGATCACGCAGGACACCGCGTACTACGACTACGCGGAGTCCGTGCCCGGCCCGACGACGGAGCGCTTCTCGGCGCTGGCCAAGGAGCTCGGCATCGTCATCGTGCTCCCGGTCTACGAGGAGGAGCAGCCGGGCGTCCTGTACAACACGGCGGCGGTCATCGACGCGGACGGCAGCTACCTGGGCAAGTACCGCAAGCACCACATCCCGAACCTGCCCAAGTTCTGGGAGAAGTTCTACTTCCGGCCCGGCAACCTCGGGTACCCCGTGTTCGAGACCGCGGTCGGCAAGATCGGCGTGAACATCTGCTACGACCGGCACTTCCCGGAGGGCTGGCGCGTGCTGGCCCTCAACGGCGCCGAGGTCGTCTTCAACCCGAACGCCACGGCCCCGGGCATCTCCAACAAGCTGTGGGAGATCGAGCAGCCGGCCGCGGCGGTGGCCAACGGCTACTTCGTCGTCGCCAACAACCGCGTCGGGCTCGAGGACAACGAGTACGGCGACGAGGCCGTCAACTTCTATGGCTCGTCGTACGCGGTCGGCCCCGACGGCAACTACGTCGGCGAGGTCGGCTCATCGAGCGAGAACCAGCTGCTGATCCGCGACCTCGACCTCGACCAGGTGCGGATCGTGCGGGAGCGGTGGCAGTTCTTCCGCGACCGCCGGCCCGAGGCCTACGGCCCGATCGTGGCTCCGTGAGCGGGGAGGGACACCGATGAAGACCCTGATCTCCGGCGGCACCCTGGTCAGCGCGACCGGGCGGACGGCCGCGGACGTGCTCATCGACGGCGAGACGGTCGCCGCCGTGCTCAGCCCCGGCTCGACGCTGCTCGGCTTCGACCTCGCCGCGAACGTCGACCAGGTCATCGACGCGAGCGGCAAGTACGTGATCCCGGGCGGCATCGACGCACACACGCACATGGAGCTGCCGTTCGGCGGCACCAACGCCTCGGACACGTTCGAGACGGGCACCCGGGCAGCGGCCTGGGGCGGGACGACCACGATCATCGACTTCGCCGTGCAGCGCACGGGGGAGCGGGTCATGGACGGGCTGGGCGCCTGGCACGAGAAGGCCGCCGGCAACTGCGCGATCGACTACGGCTTCCACCAGATCATCGGCGGCGTCGACGAGGACTCGCTCAAGGCGATGGAGGGCCTGGTCGCCGAGGGCATCACCAGCTACAAGCTCTTCATGGCGTACCCGGGGGTCTTCTACTCCGACGACGCCCAGATCCTGCGCGCGATGCAGAAGGCGGCCGACCTCGGGCTGCTGACGATGATGCACGCGGAGAACGGGCCGGCCATCGACGTGCTGGCCGCGCAGCTGGTCGCCCAGGGCAAGACCGACCCGTACTACCACGGCATCGCGCGCGCCTGGCAGCTCGAGGAGGAGGCCACGCACCGCGCGATCATGCTGGCCGACGTCACGGGAGCCCCGCTGTACGTGGTGCACGTGAGCGCCAAGCAGGCCGTGGCCCAGCTGGCGTGGGCGCGCGACGCCGGCAAGAACGTGTTCGGCGAGACGTGTCCGCAGTACCTGTACCTGAGCCTCGAGGAGCAGCTGGGAGCACCAGGCTTCGAGGGCGCCAAGTGGGTGTGCTCCACGCCCCTGCGCTCGCGGGCCGAGGGTCACCAGGAGCACATGTGGCAGGCGCTGCGGACCAACGACCTGCAGATGGTCAGCACCGACCACTGCCCCTTCTGCATGAAGGGCCAGAAGGACCTGGGGGTCGGTGACTTCCGGGCCATCCCGAACGGGATCGGCTCGATCGAGCACCGGATGGACCTCATGTACCAGGGGGTCGTGACGGGCCAGATCACGCTGGAGCGCTGGGTCGAGCTCACGTCGACCACGCCCGCGCGGATGTTCGGGCTCTACGGGAAGAAGGGCGTCGTGGCGCCGGGGGCCGACGCCGACGTCGTGGTCTACGACCCCGCGGGGCACACGTCGATCGGCGTGGGCAAGACGCACCACATGAACATGGACCACTCCGCGTGGGAGGGCTACGAGATCGACGGGCACGTCGACGTCGTCCTGTCGCGGGGGTCCGTCGTCGTGGACGAGACCGGCTACCGCGGGCGCGCCGGGCACGGGCAGTACGTGCCGCGCGGCCTGTCCCAGTACCTCCTGTAGATCGGACCCATACATGGACTTCGGCGTCGTCCTGCAGACGAACCCGCCCGCCTCCCGGACGGTGGAGCTTGCCCGCCTGGCCGAGACGCACGGGTTCAGCCACGTCTGGACCTTCGACTCGCACCTGCTGTGGCAGGAGCCGTTCGTCATCTACTCGGCGATCCTCGCGGCCACCCGCAAGGTCATGGTCGGCCCCATGGTGACCAACCCCGCCACCCGGGACTGGACGGTCATCGCGTCGCTGTTCGCCACGCTGAACGAGATGTACGGCAACCGGACCATCTGCGGCATCGGTCGCGGCGACTCGGCGGTGCGCACCCTGCACGGGAAGCCGTCGAACCTGGCGACCCTGCGTGAGGCCGTGCACGTGATCCGCGAGCTCGCCAACGACCGGGCCGTGGAGATCAACGGGGCGAAGGTGCAGTTCCCGTGGTCGCGGGGGTCGGCGCTCGACATCTGGGTCGCCGCGTACGGGCCGCTCGCGCTCAAGCTCACGGGCGAGGTCGGCGACGGGTTCATCCTGCAGCTCGCGGACCCCGACATCGCCGCGTGGACCATCAAGGTGGTGCGGGACGCCGCGGAGCAGGCCGGCCGGGACCCCGACGCGGTGAAGTTCTGCGTCGCAGCGCCGATGTACATCGGGGACGACCGGGCGCACATGCGCGAGCAGTGCCGCTGGTTCGGCGGGATGGTCGGCAACCACGTGGCCGACATCGTCGCCCGGTACGGCGCCGACTCGGCCGTGCCGAAGGCCCTGACCGACTACATCGCGGGGCGGCAGGGCTACGACTACAACGAGCACGGGCGTGCGGGCAACACGCACGCCGCGTTCGTGCCGGACGAGATCGTCGAGCGGTTCTGCATCCTCGGCGGCGCGAGCGAGCACGTCGAGCGCCTGGAGGCCCTGCGCGAGCTCGGCGTCACGCAGTTCGCCGGCTACCTCCAGCACGACAACAAGGAGGAGACGATGCGCGTGTACGGCGAGCACGTCATCCCCGCGCTGGCGACGCCGGTCGTGGCCACCGCATGACCGATCTCGCGACGACCCTGGCCCCGCCGCGGACCGTCCC
>NZ_JBFULZ010000198.1:0-7330 GCF_054049635.1 Cellulomonas sp. P5_C6
GTGCGGTGCTCCCGGGGACCGGGGTCGCGGGCGGGGCGGACGGCGCCTCGCCCACGGGCTGGTCGGCGGCGATGCGCGCCCAGAGCTCCGCGGCGGCCGGCGTCGCCTCGACGCGGTACTTGTCGGACCGCGCCGCGGCGGTCGGCATCGACGCGAAGACGATCCGGTCCGCCTGCAGGTTCCGCAGCGACAGCCCGAAGCCGGCCAGGTCGGGCAACGACTGGAAGCCGGAGCTCGCGGTCAGGGAGCTGGTCGCCGCCTGGGCGAACCGCAGCATGGCGGGCGGGTCCGTGAGCACGTCGCGGCTGAGCACCGAGCGCGACATCGCGGCCATGAGGTCGTGCTGACGGGTGATCCGGCCCGTGTCCGAGCCGTCCCCGATGTCGTGCCGGGCGCGGGCGAACTGCACGGCCGTGGTGCCGTCGAACACCTGCGGCCCGGCCTTGACGTGCAGACCCGTCAGCGAGTCGTCGAGGTCGGTCGGCAGGCACATGGGGACACCGCCGATGGCGTCGACCATGTCGCGCAGGCCCACGAAGTCCACCAGCACCAGCCCGTCGAGCCGCACGCCCGTGAGGGCCTCGACCGTCTTCCACGTGCACGCGGCGGCCGACTCGACGTCGTGCCCGAGCTTCCACCCGACCGCGAACGCCTCGTTGAACTGGCGGTGCGCCCGGGCCGGGGTCGTGGTGCCGTCGGAGAGGGTGCAGGACGGCCGGTCGGCCAGCAGGTCCCGGGGGATGGAGACCAGCTCGACGCGGGACCGGTCGGCGGCGACGTGCGCGACGATCGTGGTGTCGGACTGCATGCCCTCGTTCGCGCCGCCGATCGCCGCGTTCTCGCCGCTGCGGTCGTCGGACCCGATGATCAGCAGGTTCACCGCCGAGCCGGCGCGGGCGTCGCCGGGGGCGGTCGGGCCGGCGGCGGGGTGGGGCCGCTCGCGCTCGTCGCCGACCATGCCGGCGAGGTCCACCTCGTCGATGTTCGACTGCAGGTTCAGGTAGACCGCCGCGGCACCCGCCACCCCGAACGCCAGCACGCCGACGGCGGTGAGGGCGACCGCGCGGGCGAAGCGGTGCGGCGCGGCCCGGCGCGCGTGGGCGACGGTCATGTCCGGGACGCTAGCGCGCAGGTCAGGGGCCGCGTGGCCCGTCCGTGTGGAGGACCTGTGCGGGTGTGCGGGTAGCCTTCAYGGCAAATGGCTCACCTTCTCGGCGCGGACCGCGTCACGCTCACGCTGGGCACGCGCACCCTCCTCGACCARGTCTCGCTCGGCCTCGACGACGGCCAGCGCATCGGCGTCGTCGGCCCCAACGGCGCCGGCAAGTCGACCCTCCTGCGGGTGCTCTCGGGCATCCAGGCTCCCGACGACGGCCGGATGACCCGCGCCGGCGGGGTCCGCGTCGCCGTCCTCGAGCAGCGCGACGACCTGCTCGCCGGACGCACCGTCCTCGATGTCGTGCACGGGTCCGCCGACGAGCACGAGTGGGCGACCGACTCCCGCATCCGCTCGGTGCACGCGGGCCTGCTCGCGGACGTCTCCCTCGACGCGGACGTCGCCACCCTGTCGGGCGGGCAGCGCCGCCGGGTCGCGCTCGCCGCGCTGCTGGTCCGCGACGACGAGGTGCTCGTGCTCGACGAGCCGACCAACCACCTCGACGTCGAGGGCGTCGCCTGGCTGGCCGCCCACCTGGTCGACCGGTACACCCGCACGAACGGCGCCCTCGTCGTGGTCACCCACGACCGCTGGTTCCTCGACGCCGTCTGCACGCGCACGTGGGAGGTGCACGACGGCGGGGTCGACCAGTACGAGGGCGGGTACGCGGCGTACGTGCTCGCGCGCGCCGAGCGGGCGCGGACGGCGTCGACCACCGAGGAGAAGCGGCAGAACCTGCTGCGCAAGGAGCTCGCGTGGCTGCGTCGGGGTGCTCCGGCGCGGACGTCGAAGCCCAAGTTCCGGATCGACGCGGCCAACGCCCTCATCGAGAACGAGCCGCCGCCGCGCGACCAGCTGAGCCTGACGCGGATGGCGACGGCCCGGCTGGGCAAGGACGTGCTCGACATCGAGGACGCCTCCGTGGTCTACGGCGACCGGGTGCTGCTGCACGACATCACCTGGCGGCTGGGCCCCGGCGACCGCGTCGGCCTGGTCGGCGTGAACGGCGCCGGCAAGACCTCGCTGCTGCGGCTCCTGTCCGGACGCCAGCAGCCGAGCACAGGCCGCGTGAAGCGCGGCAAGACCGTGCAGGTCGCCGAGCTCACGCAGGACGTCGAGGAGCTCGACGAGCTTGCTGCCATGCGCGTGATCGAGGTGATCGAGAGCGAGAAGCGCTCGGTCGTCGTCGGCGGCAAGGAGCTCACCGCGGCCCAGCTGGTGGAGCGGCTCGGCTTCGACCGCGAGCGGTCCCGGACCCCGGTGCGCGACCTGTCGGGCGGCGAGCGACGCCGGCTGCAGCTGCTGCGGCTGCTCGTCGGCGAGCCCAACGTGCTGCTGCTCGACGAGCCGACCAACGACCTGGACACGGACACCCTGGCCGCGCTCGAGGACCTGCTGGACGGCTGGCCGGGCACGCTGATCGTCGTCTCGCACGACCGCTACCTGCTCGAGCGCGTGTGCGACACGCAGATGGCGCTGCTGGGCGACGGACTGCTCCGCCAGCTGCCGGGAGGGGTCGAGCAGTACCTCGACCTGCGGCGGGACGCGGAGGCGACCGCGTCGTCCCCGCTGGACGCCCGGCCCGCCAGCACGGCGGCGCCGGCCGCGGTCTCGACCGCCGACCTGCGCACCGCCCGCAAGGAGATCGCCCGCATCGAGCGGCGCCTGTCCCGCATCGCTGACCAGGAGGCCGTGCTGCACCAGCGCATGTCCGACCAGGCGACGGACCACCAGGCGGTCATCGCCCTCGACGCCGAGCTCCGCGCCCTGGCCGTCGAGAAGGACGAGCTGGAGACCGCCTGGATGGAGGCCGCGGAGATCGTCGGCTAAGCCTCGCGGCGCATGCTGCGCAGCGCGAGCCCCGACGCCGTCCCCATCGTCAGCACCGCGCCGAGCACGACGAGCAGCGGGGCGGTCCATCCGCCGCTCGACGCGTGCACCGCGCCGAGGACGCTCGGGCCCAGCGCGGCGCAGCCGTAGCCGATGCTCTGGACGGTCGCCGACATGCGGCGCGCCGCGGCCTGCGACCCGGCGGTGGAGGCGATCACGGTGAAGATCACGGCGAAGTTCCCGCCCTGCGCCACGCCCGCGAAGGTGCACCACAGCGCCCACCCGCCGGGCGCGAGCAGCAGCCCGACCGGCAGCACGATCCAGCCGACGGCGATCGCCGCGGACACGGCGGCGACGGGGGCGCGGCGACCGAGCGCGATCGGCACCGCGATGCCGCCGACCATGCCGAACAGCTGGAACAGCGCCGCGGCCCCGCCCGACGCGGCGCGCTCGAGCCCGAGGGTGTCGTGCAGGAGGGACGGCAGCCAGGCGCTCACGGCGTAGTAGCCGAACGCCTGCCCGGCGAAGGCGACCGCGAGGAACCACGTGACCGCACGACGCCACACGTCCGGGGCCCCGCTCGCCCCGACGAGGACCACGGGCTCCGCGCGACCGAACGGGTACGCGCGCTGCCACACGACCAGGGCCACGACCGCCAGCAGCCCCCAGCTGGCGAGCGCCCACCGCCACCCGACGGCGGCCGCCAGCGGCGCGGTCAGGGTGGTGGTCAGGACGCTGCCGCCGTTGAGCGCGGCGGTGTACAGGCCGGTGACGCGCGGCACGTGGCCGGGGAAGTCGCGGCCGATCACCACCGGGACGGCGACGTTGCCGGCGGTGATGGCGACGCCGATGAGGACCGTGCCGACGAGGGCGGTGCCGAACCCGTCGGAGGACCGCAGCAGCGTGCCGGCCAGCACCGTGACCAGCGACGCCGCGACCACCCGCCCCGTGCCGAGGCGCCCGAGCAGCACGGCCATGAGGGGTGTGGCCAGCGCGAAGCAGAGCACGGGGATGCCGGTGAGCAGGCCGACGGCGGCGGCGCTCAGGCCGAGGTCGGCGCGGACGTCGTCGACGACCGGGGCCAGCGCCGTGATCGGCGCGCGCAGGTTGAGGGCGTACAGCAGGACGGCGGCGAGCAGGAGTCCCCGTGCGGCGGACCGCGCCGCCGTCATGCCCTCACGACGCGTCGAACGGCGCGGTCACCTCGCGCAGCAGGTCCGCCAGCCGGTCGCGGTCGGCCTCGTCGAGGTCGCCCAGCAGGCCACGCTCCACGTCGAGCAGGTCGGCGAACGCCGCGTCGACCCGGGCCAGCCCGGCGGGCGTGAGCTGCACGAGGACGCCGCGCCGGTCGTCGGGCGCGGGCTGGCGCTCGACCAGGCCGTGCTCGGCCAGGCGGTCGATCCGGTTGGTCATGGTGCCGCTGGTGACCAGCGTCTGGGTGAGCAGCGCGCCCGGCGAGAGCCGGTACGGGGCGCCGGCCCGACGCAGCGCCGACAGCACGTCGAACTCCCACGTCTCCAGGTCGTGCCGCGCGAAAGCGGAACGCCGGGCGAGGTCGAGGTGCCGGGCCAGCCGGCTGACGCGGGACAGGACCGTGAGGGGTCGGACGTCGAGGTCCGGGCGCTCGCGTTCCCAGGCGAGGACGATCCGATCGACCTCGTCGCGGGACCCGGGAGCGTCCGGGGACGTGCGTGCGACCATGATCCGAGATTACTCGACGTCGACAGAGATCCTCGTCACACGCTGCCGGTGAGGGTCGGCCGGCGCTCGAGCGCGGACAAGCCGTTCCAGGCGAGGTTGACCAGGTGGGCGGCGACGACGTTCTTGCTCGGGCTGCGGGCGTCGAGCCACCACTGCCCGGTGAGCGCGACCATGCCGACCAGCATCTGCGCGTACATCGGCGCCGTCTTGGGGTCCTGCCCCTGCTTCTTGAACTGGTCGGCCAGCAGGTGCTCCACCTGGGTGGCCACGTCCCCGATCAGGCTGGAGAACGTGCCGGTCGCCTGCGCCACGGGGGAGTCGCGCACGAGGATCCGGAACCCGTCCTCGGACGCCTCGATGTAGCCGAGCAGCGCGAGGGCCGTCCGCTCGACCATGGCCTTCGGGTGCCCCCCGGCCTCGAGCGCCCCGCTCAGCGCCCCCGTCAGCGCCTGGATCTCGCGGTCGATGACGACCGCGTAGACGCCCTCCTTGCCGCCGAAGTGCTCGTACACGACGGGCTTCGACACCTCGGCCCGGGCGGCGATCTCCTCGACGCTGGTGCCGTCGAAGCCCTTCTCTGCGAACAGGCGGCGCGAGACGTCGAGCAGCTGCGCTCGCCGCTGCGTCCCCGTCATGCGGGAGCGGGGTGCGCGCTTGCTGTCGGTGGCCACGCGCCCATCATGCCGTGAGGGGTCGCTGCCGTTGGGAGGCTCGGTGCCTGGCAGACTTGGCGGCCACGGCGTCGCGACGTCGGTCCGCCCTGGTGTAACGGCAGCACGCCGGCCTTTGGAGCCGTGCAGTCCAGGTTCGAATCCTGGGGGCGGAGCCTCCGACGTGCCAGTTCTGCGTGCACTGGTGGACGGAGTACGGTGCGGCTCATGGCGACGACGCGCGGGAAGCGTGCTCCCTACCTCCTGCTCGGCGTGCTGCTGTTCGTGGCGCTGTCCCAGGTCGTGGATCTCGCCGTGGGCGCGCCCGAGGTCGGTGTGCGGGTCGCGGTCATGGTCGTGGCGCTCGTCGGGGCGGCGGCCACCGGCGTGTGGATCGCCCGGATCCGGCACGTCGTCCCGGAGCCGCCGCGCCGGCTCACCCCCGCGCCGGAGGATCCCGACGCGGCCGGAGCGACCTCCGCGCGCGGGTAGAGTGCACGGTGCGCACGAGATCCGCCGCCCGAGACCCGGGCAGATCCGCGAGGAGCACCCCCAGGTGACGTTCCCCCGCCCGGCCGCCGTCGTCGTCCTCGCCGCAGGTGAAGGAACCCGGATGCGCTCGGCGACTCCCAAGGTCCTGCACACCCTGGCCGGTCGGAGCATGGTCGGCCACGCGCTGGCCACGGCTCGCGCCCTCGATCCCGGCCGCGTCCTGGTGGTCGTCCGGCATGAGCGCGAGCGGGTCGCCGCGCACGTCCGCGAGCTCGACCCGCAGGTGCTGCTGGCCGACCAGGACGGCATCCCCGGCACGGGCCGCGCGGTGCAGATGGCGATGAACGCGCTCGACGCGGCCGCCCAGGCGGACGCCGCGAACGACCCGACCGCCGGTTCGGCCACGCACGCGCAGGTCGTCGGCGCGGTCGTCGTCATCGCGGGTGACGTGCCCCTGCTCGACGCCGCGACGCTGCACGAGCTGCTCGAGGCGCACCACGCCGACGGCAACGCCATCACGGTGCTGACCACCGAGGTCGCGGAGCCCACGGGCTACGGCCGGATCCTGCGCGAGCCGGGCACGGGCGACGTGCTGGGCATCGTCGAGGAGAAGGACGCCGACGACGCGCAGCGCGCGATCAGCGAGATCAACTCCTCCATCTACGTGTTCGACGCGGCCGTGCTGCGCGGCGCGCTCGGTCGGCTGGGCCGGGACAACGCGCAGGGCGAGGTCTACCTGACCGACGTGCTGGCGATCGCGCGGGCCGACGGCGGCCACGTGCGGGCCCTGCGCACCGACGACCCGGTGCTGGTCGAGGGCGTCAACGACCGCGTGCAGCTGTCGGTGCTGCGGGCCGAGATGAACCGCCGCATCCTCGAGGACTGGATGCGCGACGGCGTCACGGTGGTGGACCCGGCGACCACGTGGGTCGACGTCGACGTCGAGCTCGAGCAGGACGTCACGCTCCTGCCCGGCACGCAGCTGCACGGCGCCACGGTGGTCCGCGAGGGCGCGACGGTCGGCCCCGACACCACCCTGACCGACGTCGAGGTGGGACCGCGGGCCAGCGTCGTGCGCACGCACGGCACCCTCGCCGTGATYGGCGCGGACGCCAGCGTGGGCCCGTTCGCGTACCTGCGGCCCGGCACGGTGCTCGGCGACGCCGGCAAGATCGGCACGTTCGTCGAGACCAAGAACGCGCAGATCGGGACCGGCTCCAAGGTTCCCCACCTGTCCTACGTGGGCGACGCGACGATCGGCGAGCACACGAACATCGGCGCCGCCTCGATCACCGTCAACTACGACGGCGTGAACAAGCACCGCACGACGATCGGCTCGTACGCCCGCACCGGCGCGGACAACATGTTCGTCGCCCCCGTGACCATCGGCGACGGCGCGTACACCGGCGCCGGCAGCGTGATCCGTCGCGACGTGCCCTCCGGCGCGCTCGGCGTCAGCGCGGGCGCGCAGCGCAACATCGAGGGCTGGGTCGCCCGGGCC
>NZ_JBFULZ010000199.1:0-7301 GCF_054049635.1 Cellulomonas sp. P5_C6
CTCCTCGCCGTGAACAACCAGGTGGCGTTGGCCGTCCTGGTCGGGCTGGCCGGCGCCTTGGTGCTGTTCGTCGGGGCGATCTGGGTGATCACCCGGACGCTCCTGGTCGCGCCCGCGCTGATGCTCGAGGGCAAGCGCTTCTGGCCGACCGTCGCCCGCGCGTGGCGGCTCACGCGCGGGAGCTTCTGGCGCCTCTTCGGGATCTACCTGCTCACGGCGATCCTCGCCGGGATCATCTCGTTCATCATCACGGTCCCGGCCGGTGAGGTCGCGGCCCTGGTGCTGCGGGACCCCGCGGGGACGTCGTTCCTGTCGATCGTGGTGACGGGCGTCGCCAACATCATCGCGTCCACGCTGTCCACGACGTTCCTGTCGGCCGTCGTCGCGCTGCTCTACATCGACGTGCGGATGCGCCGTGAGGGCCTCGACGTCGAGCTGGCCCGGGCCGCGGAGACCACCGCGTGAACCTCGCGGCCCGGGTGCCGGCCGGCGTGCCGGTCGACCCGGACGCCGCGACCGCGCGCCGCTGGGCCCGCGAGGAGCTCGCCGACCCCCTCTACCACCAGCAGGGCTCGCTGCTGCGCCGGCTGCTGACCTGGCTGTCCGAGCAGCTCTCGAGCCTGCGCACCCCCGCGGCGGTCGACCCGTGGGCCGTGCTCGTCGTCGTCGCGATCGTGGTGGGGGTCGTCGTCGTCGCGTTCCTCGTCGCCGGGCCCGTGCGGCGCGCCGGCCGGGTGACCTCGGAGCGCCGGGTTCTCGACGCCGAYGACGACCGGACCGCCGAGCAGATCCGCGCGGCCGCCGACGCCGCCGCCGCGYGCGCCGACTGGTCCCTCGCCGTCCTCGAGCGGTACCGGGCGATCGTCCGGGGCCTCGAGGAGCGCACGATCCTGGACGAGCGGGCGGCGCGGACCGCCCACGAGGCGGCGCTGGCCGCGGCCGCCCGGCTGCCGGACCTCGGCGCCGACCTGGTCGCCGCGGGGCGCACGTTCGACGACGTGGCCTTCGGCGACGTGCACGGGACCGCCGACGACGACGCCCGGCTGCGTGGGCTCGACGCCCGCGTGCGCGGCACCCGCCCGGCAGCCCCGAGCGCCCTGACCGACCTCGCGGCGGCCCCCCGATGAGCGCGGCGACGGACGTCGTCGTCGGCGACGGCACCACCACGCGCAGCAGGTCGTCGCGGCGCTGGCGCAAGGCCCGCTGGCCGCTGGGCCTGCTCGGGCTCGCCGTCGTCGCAGCGATCCTGTCCGCGCTGCCCGAGCCGCAGACCTCGACCCTCACGCTCGCCCCCGACAACCCCGCACCCGCCGGCGCCCGCGCGGCCGCGCAGATCCTCGGGCGGCAGGGCGTGGACGTCCGGTACGTGCGGCACCTCGCCGACGTGCGCGCTCTCGCCGGCCCGGGCACGACGGTCCTGGTCGTCGGCGACTACCTGCTCGACGACGACCAGATCGACGCGATCGGCGCCACGGGCGCGGACCTCGTGGTCGTCGACGGAGGGTGGGCGCTGCAGCGGCTCACCGACGAGCTCTCCCCGCAGGGCGGCCTCTCGAGCACGCCCGAGGTGCGCTCGGCCGAGTGCGACGACCCCGACGCGGTCGCCGCGGGCACGATCACCGCCACGGGCTCGGTCGTGGCCACGGGTCCCGACGCCGTCGTGTGCTTCCCGTCCCCCGGCGCCGGCACCGACGGCGGCGGGGCGTACGCGGTGGTCGAGGACGCCGACGGCCGCCGGATCGTGGCCCTCACCGACTACGCGCCGCTCACCAACGAGCACCTCGCGGAGCAGGGCAACGCCGCGCTGGTGCTGCGCGCCCTCGGCCGCCACGAACGCCTCGTCTGGTTCATCCCGTCGCTCGACGACACCGCCTCCGCGGACGACGGCGCCACCGGGACCGACACGGCCCCGCTGGTGCCGCCCGTGGTCCCGATCCTGGCGCTGCAGCTCCTGCTCGTCGTCGTCGTGACCGCCCTGTGGCGCGGGCGCCGCCTCGGCCGGCTGGTGACCGAGCCGATGCCCGTGGTCGTGCGGGCCGGCGAGACCACCCGCGGACGCGGCCGGCTCTACCGCCGCGGACGCTCCTACGGCCACGCCGCGGCCGCCCTGCGTGCCGGTGCAGCCTCCCGCAGCGCCGCCCGGCTCGGCCTCCCGCGCTCGGCGCCGGCACCCCTGGTCGTCGACGCCGTCGCGCGTGCGACGTCCCGGCGGCCGTCGGACGTCGAGGCCCTGCTCTACGGACCACCACCCACCGACGACCGGGGGCTGGCCCAGCTGGCCCGCGACCTGGACCATCTCGAGAGCGAGGTTCACCGAACGTGAGCGACGACAGCCCCCAGTGGACGACGACGGCGACCTCGCCGGCGAACGAGCCCTCCCACGAGCTGCGCGYGGCSCTCGGCGCCGTGCGCGCCGAGGTGGCCAAGGCCGTGGTCGGCCAGGACGCCGCCGTGAGCGGCCTGGTCATCGCGCTGCTGTGCCGCGGGCACGTGCTGCTCGAGGGCGTGCCCGGCGTCGCCAAGACGCTGCTGGTCCGCGCCCTGTCCGCGGCGCTCGACCTGCAGACCAAGCGCGTGCAGTTCACGCCGGACCTCATGCCCGGCGACGTGACGGGCTCGCTGGTGTACGACGCGCGCACCGCCGAGTTCTCGTTCCGCGAGGGCCCGGTCTTCACCAACCTTCTGCTCGCCGACGAGATCAACCGGACCCCTCCCAAGACCCAGGCCTCGCTCCTGGAGGCGATGGAGGAGCGGCAGGTCTCCGTCGACGGCACCCCCCGCCCGCTGCCCGACCCGTTCCTGGTCATCGCGACGCAGAACCCGGTCGAGTACGAGGGCACGTACACGCTCCCCGAGGCCCAGCTCGACCGGTTCCTGCTCAAGCTCGTGCTGCCGCTGCCCGAGCGCGACGAGGAGATCGAGGTGCTGGCCCGGCACGCCGCGGGCTTCGACCCCCGCGACCTCGCCGGTGCCGGGCTGCGGCCCGTGGCGAACGCGGAGATGCTGGCGCGCGCCCGGGCCGAGGTCGCCCGCGTGCAGGTCGCGCCCGAGGTGCTCGGGTACGCGGTCGACGTCTGCCGGGCCACCCGGCGGTCGCCGTCGCTGTCCCTGGGTGTCTCCCCGCGTGGCGCCACCGCGCTGCTCGCGACGTCGCGCGCGTGGGCCTGGCTCTCGGGCCGCAGCTACGTCACGCCCGACGACGTCAAGGCGCTGGCCCACCCGACGCTGCGACACCGCGTCCAGCTCCGGGCCGAGGCCGAGCTCGAGGGCGTCAGCACCGAGAGCGTGCTCGACACCGTGCTCGCGTCCGTACCCGTCCCCCGCTGACATGGCGGTCACGTGGCGCGCGGTCGTCCTCGCCGCGCTCGGCCTGCCGGTGGTGCTCGTCGTGCCCGCCACCGGGACCGTGCTGTTGTGGACGCTGCTCGTCGTGGTCGCCTGCGCGATCGACGTGGCGCTCGCCGCGTCGCCGCGGCAGGTCGGGGTGCGGCGGGAGGTGCCGGCGTCCGTCCGGCTCACGGAGCCCGTGACCTCCACGCTCACGCTGTCCCACCTGGGCCGACGACGCCTGCGGGGGCTCGTGCGCGACGCGTGGCCGCCGTCGGCGGGGGCGCGGGTCGACCGGCACAAGCTGGACGTGGCGCCCGGTGAGGGGACGCGGGTGCGCACCGTGCTGCTGCCGACCCGCCGCGGGGACACCCACGCCGACCGCGTGACCGTCCGGACCGCGGGACCGCTCGGGCTCGCGGGGCGGCAGGCCTCCCTGACCGTGCCCGGGCGCCTGCGGGTGCTCCMGGAGTTCGCGTCGCGCCGGCACCYGCCCAGCCGGCTGGCCCGGCTCAAGGAGCTCGACGGCCGGGCGGCCGTACAGGTGCGCGGGCCGGGCACCGAGTTCGACTCCCTGCGCGAGTACGTGATCGGCGACGACGTGCGCTCGATCGACTGGCGGGCGACCGCCCGGCGCTCGGACGTCGTGGTGCGGACCTGGCGCCCGGAGCGCGACCGGCGGGTGCTCATCGTGCTCGACACCGGCCGGACGTCGGCGGTGCGGGTGCTGGACGCCCCCCGGATGGACGCGTCGATCGAGGCGGCGCTGCTGCTCGCCGCGCTGGCCACGAAGGCCGGCGACCGGGTCGAGCTCATCCTGTTCGACCGGCGCGTCCGCGGGCGTGTGGCCGGTGCCACGGGTCCGCGGGTGATGGCCGCGTTCGCCGACACGCTCGCGCTCGCGGAGCCTGTCCTGGTCGAGACGGACTGGCCCGGCGTGGTCGCGCAGGTGCGGGACCGGCTCAGCCAGCGCGCGCTCGTCGTCCTGCTCACCGCCCTCGACCCGGCGGCCGTCGAGCAGGGGCTGCTCGGCGTCGTCGGCCAGCTCACCGAGCGGCACCAGGTGGTCCTCGCGTCCGTGGCGGACCCGGAGGTCGATGCACTGCGCACCGGCCGGGACGGCGCCGCGGCCGTGTTCGACGCTGCCGCCGCCGAGCGCGTGGGGCTGGAGCGGGCCGCGGTGACCCAGCGGCTGCGGCAGCGGGGCGCGGAGGTCCTCGACGCGCTGCCCGACGACCTGGCGCCCCGGCTCGCCGACACGTACCTCGCCCTCAAGGCCGCGGGGCGGCTGTGACCGAGCTGCTCAGCCAGGCCCACCTCAACCGCGCGCTGCTGGCGCGGCAGCACCTCCTCGCGCGCCGCGACGGCCCGGCCCTCGGGGTGATCGACCACCTGGTCGGGCTGCAGGCCCAGAACGCCTGGTCGCCGTACGTCGGGCTGTGGAGCCGGGTCGCCGGGTTCCGGACCGAGGAGCTGGGCGACGCGTTCTGGGACCGGACCGTCGCCCGGATCGCGGTGATGCGCGGCACCATCCACCTGGTCAGCGCCCCCGACGCGCTGCTGCTGCCCGGGTTGATCGCCCCCCTGTACGCCAAGGACCTGCTGGTCAACGTCGCGCACGCCGCCGGGCTGCGCACCCTGGACGTCCCCGCCCTGACCGCCGCCGCGCGCGAGCTCGTCGAGGCCGAGCCCCGCGCGACCACCGAGCTCGGGCGGCTGCTCGCGGAGCGCTGGCCCGACGTCGGCCCCAGCACGCTGGCCTACGGCGCGCGCGGCACCCTCCCGCTGGTCCAGGTGCCCCC
The DNA here is from genome assembly GCF_054049635.1 of Cellulomonas sp. P5_C6. NCBI lineage: Bacteria > Bacillati > Actinomycetota > Actinomycetes > Micrococcales > Cellulomonadaceae > Cellulomonas > Cellulomonas sp. P5_C6. The sequence goes on from NZ_JBFULZ010000199.1 coordinate 5,130, forward strand.
GCGGGGCGTCTGGGGTCGGTCCGGCGCGACGACGTGGACGACCGCCTGGGCCTGGTTCGGACCCGAGCTGACGGCCGCGGCGCCCGACCTGTCCGACCCCTCCGTGCTCGCCGCCGAGCAGGAGCGGCTGGTGCGGCGCTACCTGGCCGCGTTCGGACCCGCGTCGGTGGCGGACGTGCAGAGCTGGTCGGGGCTGACCGGGCTGCGCGCCGTGGTGGACCGGCTCGACCTGGTCCGGTACCGCGCGGAGCCCTCGCCGGGCGCGGTCCGCGAGCGGGAGCTGCTCGACCTGCCCGGCATGCCGCTGCCGGACCCCGACGAGCCCGCGCCGGTGCGGTTCCTGCCCGACTACGACAACGTGCTGCTGGGCCACGCCGACCGCACGCGGATCCTGTCCCCCGAGCACCGCGCGTTCCTGGCCAGCCCCAACGGCGTCGTGCCGGCGACGTTCCTGCTGGACGGGCGCGTGGCGGGGACGTGGCACGTGCCGCGGGACCACAAGGGTCGGGGGCCCGTCACGCTCACGGTGCGGCCGTTCGCGCCGACGACGGCGGGGCAGCGGGACGCGCTGGTCGCCGAGGCGGAAGGGCTCGTCGCGCTGATGGCGGGCGAGGTCGACGACCGCCGCGTCGCCGTGGTCGAGCCCTAACCCGCGGTCGCCAGGCTGTAGCCCCCCCGGTCGGCCTCGAGGTCGCCCGTCTGCCCGGCGCGCACCGCGCGGCGCCCGAGGACGAGCACGTAGGTCCAGAACGCCGTCAGCGCCACGACGCCGATGCTCACCTTGACCACCCACGGCAGCCCCGAGCCGGTGACGAACCCCTCGATCAGGCCCGAGACCGCGAGCACGCCGACCAGGCCGATCGCGACCGTGAACAGCGCGCGCGCCTCCTCGGCCAGGGCGCGTCCGCGCGGACGCGGACCCGGGTCCACCCAGGTCCAGAAGATCCGCAGACCGGCAGCTCCCGCGACGAACACCGCCGTCAGCTCGAGCAGCCCGTGCGGCGCGATGAGCTGGAGGAACAGGCCCAGGCTGTCGTGCGCCGCCATCAGCCCGCCCATCGCGCCGACGCTGATCGCGTTGTTCGCCTGGAACAAGACGGGCAACACCCCGGTGATGCCGGTCCCGATGCTGACGGCGGTGAGCAGGGCGTTGTTGGTCCAGACGACGGCCGCGAAACCTGCCCCGGGGTCGTAGTACTCGGCGAAGGACCTGTCGACGTACTCCTGCTGCTGGCTCGGCGTCATCAGGGACCCGAGCACGTCCGGCTGCGTGGCCACCCAGATGCCCGACGTCACGGCGAGCAGGATGAACGCCGTGGCGACGCCGACGGTCCACCACCGGATCCGGTACAGGGCCGCCGGCAGCGAGACGACCACGAAGGCGGTGACGTCACGCCAGGCGGGCTCGTGGGTTCCGGCGACCGCGGCCCGCGCGCGCCCGACGAGCATCGACAGGCGCGTCACCATCTCGGGGTCGGGTGCGGCGGACCGGACCGCCGACAGGTCGGTGGCCACGGCCTGGTAGAGCCGCACGAGCTCGTCGGCCTCCGCGCCCGTGCGGCGGCGCTGTCGCACCAGCTGGTCGAGCCGTGCCCAGTCGACCGAGCGGGCCCGCTCGAAGGCGTCGAGATCCATGCGGCACAGCCTGCCATCTCGCTGCGCCCCGCAGCCGTTACCCTGCCCGCATGGACGGCATCATCACGGGCGAAGGTGTCGTCCTCGACTCACGACCGGCTTCCGCGGCGAGCCGCCTGCTGGCCGCCCTGCTCGACCTGCTCGTGCTCGGGTCGGTGCTCGTGGTCGTCTTCATCGCGCTCGGCGCGCTGCTGCCCAGCCCCTCCGAGGACGCCGTCCGGATCCTCGTGGTCGTGCTCTTCGCCACCGTGACGGTCGTCGTGCCGACGACCGTGGACACCCTGACCCGCGGGCGCTCGCTGGGCAAGCTCGCGCTCGGCATCCGGATCGTGCGCGACGACGGCGGGCCCATCGTGTTCCGGCAGTCGTTCGTCCGCGCGCTCGTCGGGGTGGGCGAGYTGTGGCTGACGCTCGGCAGCGTGGCGCTGATCTGCTCGATCGTGCACCCGCAGGGCAAACGGATCGGCGACATCCTCGCGGRGACGTACGCGCTGCGCGTCCGCGGCGCCGCGCGCGTCCGCACGCCCGTCGTCATGC
>NZ_JBFULZ010000200.1:0-7292 GCF_054049635.1 Cellulomonas sp. P5_C6
TCCCGGACCCGTCCTCCCGCAGGATGAGCCGGGCCGCCGCCAGGTCGTCGCGCCCGATGCCGTGCCGCCGCCGCGCCCAGGGGTGGTCCGGCGGGACGACGACGACCAGCTCGTCGTGCGCGACGGTCCGGGACCRCACCGTCCGCGGGACCGTGGGCCCCTCGACATAACCGAGGTGCGCGTCGCCGCGAGCGACCGCGGCGGCCACGGTGACGGAGTTGCCGGGCACGACGTGCAGGGACACCCCGGGATGGCTCCGGCGCAGTCTCCCCGCCCAGGTAGGCAGCAGCACCTCCGAGATCGTGCTGCTGGCCGCGACGGTCAGCTGCGTGCCGGCCGACCGCAGGCCCTCGACGCCCTCCTCGAGGGCGCCCGCCGCTTGGATCACGCCGTCCGCCCAGGACAGGACGAGCTGCCCGGCGCCGGTGGGGCGCACCCCGAGCGACGTGCGCTCGAAGACGGCGACCCCCAGCAGCGCCTCGGCGGCGCCGACCCGTGCGCTGACCGCCTGCTGGCTGATGCCGAGATGGCTCGCGGCCAGGCCCATGCTGCCGTGGGCGGCGGTCGTCGTGAGCGCGAGGAGCTGCTCCAGGCTGGGCACGCGGGCGAGGGAGGGCACGTCGACCAGGGTAGCCCGCCACAACCGCCGCTTGTGGGTCCACAACGATGCGGCCCCTACGCGAGGCGCGCGCGCCCCGTCAGGCTCGACCCATGAGCACGACGACCCTGACCGCCGGCCGACGGACCACTCCGGTGCCGACGAGCGTTCCGCCGGCCGGGCCGGCGTGGTTCCCGGCGGTCATGGGCACCGCGATCCTGGCCACGCTGCTCGGGCACGAGGCCGCCCGGGTGCCGGCCCTGCTCGCCCCGGCCGCGGCGATGCTGGCGGTGGCTGTCCTGCTCCTGGTCGGCCTCGGGGCCGCGTTCGTGCGCCGCGTCGCCCGGGACCGGTCCGCGCTGACCGCCACGCTCCGGGACCCGGCGGTCGCCCCGACGTGGGGCACGGTCGCGATGGGGCTGCTGGCCAGCGGTTCCGCCGTGCTGACGGTCGCTCCGCAGCTCGGCGGTGGGCTCGGTCCCGGGGCGCTGCGGGTCGACGCGATCCTCTGGACCGTCGGGACCGCGCTCGGCCTGGTCACGACGGCCGGGTTCGTCGCCGCGGCGCTCACGCGTGACGTGGGACGTCCGGTGCCGGCCTGGGGGCTGCTGGTCGTGCCGCCGATGGTCTCCGCGACGACGGGCGCCGCTCTCCTGCCCTCCGTGGGCGCTCCCCTGGCTCACGCGGTGCTCCTCGCGACCGTCGTCGCGTGCTTCGTCCTGTCCCTGGTGCTCGGGGGCCTCGTCTTCGCCGTCGCGTACCGCCACCACGTCCGGGTGGCGCACCTGCCGGTCGCCGCGTCGGTGTCGGCCTGGATCCCGCTGGGGATCGTCGGCCAGTCCACAGCGGCCGCGCAGGCCATCGCCGGCCAGGGCGGCCCGCTCCTCGACCCGGGGGCCGCGGCCGCGGTGCACGGGATGGCCGACGCGTTCGGCTACGGCATGCTCGCGCTGAGCATCCCGGTCGTCGTCCTCGCCGTGCGCGTCACCGTCCGGGGATTCCGGGCCGGGATGCCGTTCACGCCCGGCTGGTGGGCGCTGACGTTCCCCGTCGGCACGCTCGCGCTCGGTTCGCTCCTGCTCGGCGACGCCACCGGCAACGTCGCCGTCAGCGCGCTCGGGCACGCGGCCGTCGTCGCCCTCGTCGGCACCTGGACCTTCTGCGCCGTCGCGACCGCGCGTGCTCTGGCGGACGCCGCCGCTCGCTGACGCGGACGGTCGCGCGCACGACCCCGAGCGAAAGGTCCCCCCGCGACGGCCCCCGCCCCAGTAGCCTCGTCGCTGTCCGCGCGCTGCTCAGCGCGGGGATGCGGGGCGCAGCGCCGGCGAGATCCGTCACCAGCCAGGAGGCTCGATGGCCGTGAGGCCGGACCGGTCGGGACTCGTCCGCGTGTGGTCGTCGGCAGCCGACGCCCCGCGGCTGCGTCGACCGACGGACGTCCTCCTGCTCGTCGCCTCGATCGTCGCGCTCGGGATCGTCGCGCTGGCGGCACCCGGCCCGTCGGGCGCCGACGACGCGGTCAAGGCGCTGCTCACGTGGCTCGAACCCGTCTTCGGCTGGCTGTGGAACGTCGTGTACGCCCTCATGGCGCTGTGGGCCCTCGGGGTCGTGCTGCTCGCGGCGCTGAGCCGAGGCCGGCGACGCCTCCTGCTCGACCAGGCGACCGCCGCGGTCCTGGCGTTCGCGTCCGCGATGGGCGTCGGGGCCCTGGCCGGGACGGACGCGTCCAAGAGCATCGACGCGCTGGTGTCGTCCGGTCCGCCGGTCGTCTACATCGCCACGCGCGTCGCGGTGCTGGCGGCGGTGCTGGTGACGGCGTCCCCGCACCTCGCCCGGCCCTGGAGGTACGCCGGGCGCGTCGTCATCGGGCTGGGCGCGTTCGCCGCGATCGGCCTCGAGACCACCAACCTGCTCGGCGCGAGCGCCGCCATCGCCGTCGGCATCGCTGCCGCCGCGATCGCCCACCTGCTGCTCGGGTCCCCGCAGGGACGCCTGACCACCGCGCAGGTCCAGGTCGCGCTCGCGGACCTCGGCGTGCGCACCACGCGGGTCACCCCGGCCGTCAGCATGGAGTCCGGGCGGTACCTGCTGGACGGGCGGACCGAGGAGGGCGCCGACGTGCTGGTCCGGCTCTACGGCCGGGACGCGTGGGACAGCCAGGTGGTGGGGTCGCTGTGGACCGCCCTGACCCGCCGCGGCGAGCGGGCGCACGTGGGCGGGAGCCGGCGGTCCCGCGTCGAGCACGAGGCGTTGCTGACCCTCCTCGCCGCGCAGGCGGGGGTCCCGACCCTCGACGTCGTCGCCGTCGGCGTGGCCGAGCAGGGTGACGCCCTGCTGGTCTCGAGCGCGCCCCGGTCGTCGCTCAGCGAGCTCGGTGACCACGAGCCCGAGCTGCTCGACGACGACCTGCTCGGCGACATGTGGCGCGCCCTCCTCACGCTGAACGACGCGGGGATCGCCCACGGGACCATCGACGGCCACCACGTCGTCCTGCGGACCGACGGCACCGTCGCCCTCGCGGACTTCGACTCGGCGCGGACGGCCGCCGAGCCGGGCGACCTGCAGACCGACCGGGCCCAGCTCCTGGTCGCCACGTCCCTGGCCGTCGGCCCTGACCGCGCCCTCGCGGCGGCCGTCGCCGCCCTCGGGCCCGACGGGCTCGCCGCCGTCCTGCCGTTCCTGCAGCCGGCCGCGCTCGGGCGCTCGACCCGGGCCGACGTGCGGTCGGCCACGTGGTCGATCGACGAGCTGCGGGACGCGGCGGTCACGGCGGCGGGTGTCGAGGAGCCCCCGCTGGAGCGCCTGCGGCGCGTGACGCCGCGCTCGATCGGGACGCTCCTGGTCGTCGCGCTGCTCATCTACGTGGTCATCACGCTGCTCGCGGGGGCCGACCTCGCCAGCGTCGCCGCCGCCCTCAGGTCGGCCGACCTGCCGTGGCTCATCGCCGCGCTCGCGCTCTCGCCGACCATCCAGACGGCGTTGGCCGGCTCGACGCTCGGCGCCACGACCGCGCGGCTGCGCTACCTGCCCGTCCTCATGCTCCAGTACGCCATCCAGTTCATCTCGCTGGTGGTGCCGGCCTCGGCCGCGCGGCTGGCGCTCGAGGTCCGCTTCTTCCAGAAGTTCGGCATCCCCGCGGCCACCGCCCTGTCGTTCGGGCTCATCGACAGCGTCAGCGGGTTCGTCGTGCAGATCACGCTGATCCTCGTGATCGTCGTGAGCGGGCTGCCCGGCTTCACCTCGAGCCTCGGGGCCGGGTCGCAGAGCTCCGGCTCGGGGTCGACCGGCCCGTCGCTGCTCGCGATCCTGCTGGCGCTCGCCCTCTTGGCCGTCGTCGTGACCGTGGTGGTGCCCCGGCTGCGCCACCGCCTCACCGCGTGGGTCCCGCGGATCCGCCGCGCGGTCACCGAGCAGGCGCAGTCGGCGCGCGCCGCGCTCGGCGTGCTGCGGCGCCCCGGGAAGATCTTCGCGATGCTCGGGGGGAACCTGGGCGCGCAGCTCCTGCAGGCCGCCGTCCTGGCGCTCTGCCTGCACGCGTTCGGGCAGACCGCCCACTTCTCGCAGCTCATCCTCATCAACACGGCCGTGAGCCTGTTCTCCGGCCTGATGCCCGTGCCCGGCGGGATGGGGGTCGCCGAGGCGGGCTTCACGCTCTGCCTGCAGGCCATCGGGGTACCCAGCGCGATCGCCGTGTCGACGGCCATCACCTACCGGCTCGTCACGTTCTACCTGCCGCCCATCTGGGGTGCGGCCGCGATGCGCTGGCTGCGTCGGCGCGAGTACGTGTAGGCACCCCCTCCCCGGGCCGCGTCGGGCGTTCTAGCCTGGGGGGTGAGGTGAGCCACCATGCACGCAGAGGTCGGTGACAAGGTCGTCATCCACGGCCGGACGGTCGGGACGGCGGACCGGAACGGGACAGTGATCGAGGCGCGGGGCGCGGACGGCCCGTACGTCGTGCGGTTCGACGACGGGCACGAGACGCTCGTCTCCCCCGGGCCGGACCTGACGGTCGTGCCGAAGGCCTGATCGGGTCCTACGACCCGACGAGGACCGCGGCCGCGACGAGCCGGGCGGGCTCGGACGCGCAGTCCAGCTCGATCCCGTCCTCGTCCGGGCCCAGGGGTTCGAGCGTGGCCAGCTGGGTGGCCAGCAGGGACACGGGCATGAAGTGGTCCTGCCGGGCCCGCATGCGGGCGGCGAGCTGGTCGCGGGTGCCGACGAGGTGCACGAACCGCAGGTCGGGGACCGCCGCTCGCAGCAGGTCGCGGTAGCCGCGGCGCAGCGCGGAGCAGGCGACGACGGCACCGTCCGGCGCGGCGGCCAGCGTGGTGCCGACGACGCGCAGCCACGGCCACCGGTCGTCGTCGGTCAGCGGTATCCCGGCCGCCATCTTCGCCCGGTTGGCCTGCGGGTGCAGGCTGTCGGCGTCGAGGAACGGGACGCCCAGCTCGTCCGCCAGCAGCGCGCCGACCGTCGACTTGCCGCAGCCCGAGACCCCCATGACCACGACGCGGTTCACCAGTCGTGCACCGTGCCGTCGGCCAGCCGGTTGTAGGGCAGGTAGGCGGTCTCGTACGGGTACTTGCCGGCCTCGTCCAGGTCGAGCTCGACGCCGAGGCCGGGCTGGTCGCCGGGGTGCAGGTAGCCGTCCGTGAACGTGAACGACTGCCGGAACACCTCGTCGGTCCGCGCCCCGTGCTTCATGTACTCCTGGATGCCGAAGTTGTGGATGGCGAGGCCGACGTGCATCTGCGCGGCCAGGCCGACCGGGGAGATGTCGGTCGGGCCGTGGAACCCCGACTTCACCTGGTACTGCGCGGCGTAGTCCATGACCTTCTTGAGCGGGCTGATGCCGCCGAAGTGGGTCGAGGCCGCCCGGACGTAGTCGATGAGCTGCTCCTTGATGAGCCCCTGGAAGTCCCACACCGTGTTGAAGATCTCGCCGATCGCCAGCGGGGTCGTGGTGTGCTGGCGGACCAGGCGCAGGGACTCCTGGTTCTCCGCGGGCGTGCAGTCCTCCAGCCAGAACAGGTCGTACGGCTCGAGCGACTTGCCCAGCTTGGCCGCCTGGATCGGGGTCATGCGGTGGTGCCCGTCGTGCAGCAGCGGCACCTCGGGTCCGAACTCGTTCCGGACCGCCTCGAAGACGGTCGGCAGGTGGCGCAGGTACGCGCGGGTGTCCCAGTCCTCCTCCGCCGGGTAGGCGCCGCGCTGGGCGGGCTCGTGGTCGTACCGCTCCTCGCCGGTGGACTGGGCGGCGATGCCGTAGATGGCCTTGAGGCCCGGCACGCCCGACTGCACCCGGATGGACCGGTAGCCCTGCGCCTGGTGCTCGCGGATCGAGTCGAACAGCTCGGGCAGGTCCGTGCCGGACGCGTGGCCGTACGCCATCAGCCCGTTGCGGCTGGCGCCGCCGAGCAGCTGGTAGACGGGCATGCCGGCCGCCTTGCCCTTGATGTCCCACAGGGCCATGTCGACCGCGCCGATCGCGGCCATCGTCACCGGCCCCCGGCGCCAGTACGCGCTGCGGTACAGGAACTGCCAGGTGTCCTCGATCCGGTGCGGGTCGCGGCCGATCAGCAGCGGCACCACGTGGTCCCGCAGGTAGCTCACGACGGACAGCTCCCGGCCGTTCAGGGTGGCGTCCCCCAGGCCGGTCAGCCCGTCGTCGGTGGTGATCTTCAGGGTGACGAAGTTGCGGTTCGGGCTCGTGACGACGACGTCGGCGGCGACGATCTTCATGCTCGTGCTCCTGTGAGAGTGGGCTGACTGACGGCGAGTGCCTCGGCGACGTGGCGCGCGAAGACGTCCGAGCGGGCGAGGCGGGGTGCGAGCGAGGCGAGGGCGAGGCGCGCGCGTGCGACGCTCCCCTGCCCGTGCAGCCGCGCGGCGAGCGCGACAGCCCCGGCGTCGGAGACGGCGACGTCGACGACGTCGAGGTGCGTGATCCAGGCGGCGACGACGCCGGCCCCGGCGCGCCCGACAGGCAGGCCGGCCGCGGCGCGTGCCTGCACGACGGCGAGGACGCGGACGGGAAGCTTCTGGGAGCCGTCCCGGGCGATCTGGGCGAGGCGGTGCTCGATGCGCGCGTTGGCGAACCGGTCCCGCAGGGCCGCGAGGTAGTCCTCCACGGGCGCCGGCAGCACGTCGGCGGCCTCCTGCCAGAGCAGCTCGAGCTGCGCGCGGCAGACCGGGTCCGCGAACGCCTCGGCGACCGTGGCCCGGCCGCGGGCGAGCCCTTCGTAGGCGAGCAGGGAGTGGCCGGCGTTGAGCAGCCACAGCTTGCGGCGCTCGTCCGGCTCGAGGTCGTCGACGAACCGCGCTCCGGCCAGCTCCCACGCGGGACGCCCGGCCGGGAACGCGCCCTGGAGCACCCACTCGCTGAACGGCTCCGTGACGACCGGCGCGCGGTCGTCCCGGCCCGTGAGCACGCGCACGGTCGCCCGGTCGGTGTCGGTGGTGGCCGGCGTGATCCGGTCGACCATCGTCGAGACGAACGAGACGTTCTGCTCGATCCAGCGGGCCAGGTCCGGGTCGACCGCGACGGCGAGGTCCAGCGTCACGCGGCGCAGCACGGCGCCGTTGTCGGGCAGGTTGTCGCAGCTGACGACCGCGATCGGTCCGGCGCCGGCCGCGCGGCGGGCGCGCAGCCCGTCCACCAGCCGGCCCGGTGCCGTGACCGCGTCGACGGCAC
>NZ_JBFULZ010000201.1:0-7288 GCF_054049635.1 Cellulomonas sp. P5_C6
CTGGTCGACGATCGCGGGAACCGTCGCGCTCACGGCCCTCGCCGTGGTCACGCTCGGCTGAGAGCATCACGCCGGGCCCATCCCGGCGTTGCCCGTGGCCACCGGTGCGGCGGCACGAGCGGCGCGAGCCATCTTGCGCTCGGACGGGATGCGCTTCTGCCGAGGGTCGAACGCGTCGCGCAGACCGTCGCCGATGAAGTTGATGCACAGCGCGATCACGACGATGAACAGACCCGGCCACCAGAACAGCCACGGACGCGTGGTGAACGCCTCCTGGTACTGGCTGATCAGCAGGCCGAGCGAGATCGCCGGCGACTTGATGCCGACGCCGAGGTAGGACAGTGCCGTCTCCAGCAGGATCGCGGAGCTCATGAGCAGCGTCGTGTTGACGATGATCACGCCGATCGCGTTCGGGATCATGTGCTTGAACATGATCCGCGTGTTGCTGGCACCGGCGACGCGGGCGGCGTCGACGAACTCCCGCTCCCTCAGGGTCAGGAAGTCGCCACGCACCAGGCGCGCCAGCGTGGTCCACGAGATGAGCCCGAGGAACGCGCCGAAGATGATCGGGTTGTTGCCGCCGGCCAGCTGACCGAGCACCGCGCCGATGACGATGACCGGCATGGTGATGACCAGGTCGGTGATGCGCATCAGCAGGTTGTCGGTGCGGCCGCGCATGAAGCCGGCGAGGGCGCCGACGACGATGCCGACCACGGTCGCGATGACGCCGACCGTCACCATGATGACCAGCGAGGTCTGCGTGCCGCGCATGACGCGGGCGAACACGTCGCGCCCGATCTCGTCCTGCCCGAACGGGTGGTCACCCCAGATGAACCAGATGCCGCCGTCGCCGCCGAGCCAGCTGGGGCGCTGGATGGTCGGGTGGCCGCCGTTGATCACGGGGAGCGGGGTGTTCGGCTTCCACTGCCACCAGCCGGTCCACCCGCCGACGCCGATGGAGGTCACCGCGAGGAGGACGACACCGATGAGGACGACGGCGGCGACCATGGCACCGCGGTGCCGCAGGAACCGGCGACGGACGATCTGACCCTGCGAGAGGCCTTCGACCTCGCGCAGCTCGATCGCGTTCTCGACGGTGTCGATCTGTCCGTCGTTCGGGCCGCCGGGCGTGTTGTTCATGTCGGTGCTCATGCGTTCACCCGAATTCGCGGGTCGAGGGCGGCGTAGATCAGGTCGGCGACGATGTTCGCGATGATCGCGAGCGCGGCGACGATCAGCAGGTACGCCATCACGGGATCGATCTCGGCCTGCGTCAGGGAGTGCAGGAACAGCGTGCCCATGCCTGGCCGGGCGAACACCCTCTCCGTGATGATCGCGCCACSCAGCAGGGTGATGATGTCGATCGGGACGACCRTCGCCAGCGGGATCAGCGTGTTGCGGAAGCCGTGCCGCATGATGACCGTCCGCTCCGGCAGGCCCTTGGACCGCGCCGTGCGGATGTAGTCCTGGTTCATCACCTCGAGCATGCTGGCCCGCGAGTACCGGGTGTACGCGGCGAAGCCGATGAGCAGCAGCGCGATCGTCGGCAGCACCAGGTGCGTGAACGTGTCGAGCGTCTGCACCCAGAAGTTGCYGCCCAGGTTCGGGGTGCGGTCACCGATCGTCGCGATCGGGCGACCACCGATGGACGGCGCGGCGTTGTACGCCGGCCAGACGGCCATGACGCGGTCGACGAAGATCATGCCCGCGATGATGAAGGCGGTGAGCGCCGCGGTCCGTGCCGAGACCCCGCGGTCGGGACCGCCCCACGCGTAGCCGACTCCGATGCCGACCGCGATGGTGATGAGCGCCAGCCCGAGCATCAGCAGCCAGGACTCGTCCACGTTCTTGAAGAACACCCGCAGGGGCAGGTACAGGAAGAGGCCGATCGCGACGACGGTCAGCGAGGCGCCCAGCGCGCGACGGTTCTTCAGACCCGTGGACAGCGTGGTGACCGCCAGAGCCGTCGCCGTGCCCAGGACCGCGAGCAGGAACGGGTTGATGTTCGGCGAGGTCCACCAGTCGGTGAGCTGGAGGTAGGCGAACATCGCGATCGTCGCGCCGGCGCTGATGGCGAAGGTGACCAGCCGCTGCTTGACGTCACCGCCGATGGCCAGGCTCCACAGCAGGCCGAACAGCAGGCCGATGAAGATGATGACGGCCCACGAGATGACGGGGTCCGCGAGGAAGTCGTTGAAGCCGATGGCGCCCCACTGCTTGAGCAGCACCGCGACCCAGAAGGCCGGCAGCGAGTACAGGAGGAACGACACGAAGATGATGAGGTAGTCGAACGAGCTGTACTGCCGCAGCGCGCTCACGATGCCGACGGCCACACCGAAGATCACGGCCAGCACGGTGGCGGCGGTGACCAGCTGCAGCGTCGACAGGATCGCGCCCTGCAGGAGGCTCGAGACGGACTGACCGCTCACCCACGCGATACCGAGATCGCCGTGGAGCAGGTCGCCCAGCCACTTGAAGTAGCGGATCACGACCGGTGTGTTCAGGTCGAGCAGCACGATCCGGTCGGCGATCAGCTGCGCCTTGTTCGGCGCGGTCGACTGCCGCAGGTCCTGGAACGGGTCCATGGACGCAGAGACGAGCAGGTACATGGCGAACGTCGAGACGAACAGCGTCGCCAGTCCGGCKMGTGTTCGTCGCCACAGGAAGGAGAGCATGGAACGTGGAACCTCACGGTTGAGGAGTTGCGCACCGGCCGCCGAAGTCTACGCGGGCAGTACGTGCAGGGCCGCCCGAAGCCCGGGTGGGGCGGCGAGCGGGTGGGGATTCCCGAGCATCGTTGCTCGGTCTGGCGCGTCGAAGTGTAAGCACACGCGATGGGGGCGGCGGAGCCTCTCGGCTCCCCCGCCCCCACGCGGTCAGATCAGCGGATCACTCAGCTGCTGGCGGAAGGAGACGCCGTCGCGGCGACCTTCCAGTCCCAGAAGCCGTAGAAGATCGTCGGGCTGATGCTGATGGGCGACGGGCCCGTGAGCTTCGAGCTCCAGGCGTGGATGCCCGGGAACTGGAAGATCGTGGTACCGAACGCGTCCTTCCACAGCTCCTGCTCGACCTTCAGCTGGAGCTGGTACTGCTCGTCGGGGTCCGTGGAGACCGCGAGCTGGTCGAACAGACCGTCGACCGTGGTGTTGCTGTAGTGGCCGTAGTTGTTCACGCCACCGGTGCGGAAGTTCGCGTCCGACTCGGTGACGGCGGTGGAGTTGGACTGCCACCCGAACAGCGACGCGTCGTACTGGTCCTGCTGCGTGGCCAGCTTGGTGCCCCACTCGGTGGCGGGCGCCGAGGCGTCGACCATCGTGAAGCCGGCAGCAGCCTCGGACTCCGTCATGAGCGCGAGCTCGTTGACGCGGCGCGGGTTGTCACCGTTGAACGCGAGACGGACGTTGATCGGACCGGCCACGCCGGCCTCGGCGAGGATCTGAGCCGCCTTGGCCGGGTCGGCCTTCAGCGGGTAGTCGGCCGAGCCGTTGTTGGCGACCATGTCGGCGTAGTTCGGCGAACCCGGGAGGAGGATCTGCGAGTTGCGGACCTCGGCCTTGGGGTTCAGCGGGACGATCAGGTTGTCGACGATCTCCTGGCGCGGCATGGCCGTCAGGAACGCCTTGCGGACGGCCAGCGCCTTGGCGGCGTCGCCACCGTAGGTCGCGGGGTCGAACGGGCCGGCGTTGTCGAACACCAGGTCGACGTGCTCGTAGGTGCCCTCGATCGCGTTGTCGATCTCGACGCTCGGCAGCGCCTGGAGCGCCGTCAGGACGTCAGCCGAGGCCTGCGGGCCGATGAGGTCGACCTCACCGTTCTGCAGCGCCTGGACCTGACCCATCGGGTCGGAGACGTAGCGGACCGTGATGGTGTCCGGGCCGGTGCCGTGGTCGCCCTTGTACTTGGCGTTCTTCTTGAGCGTCAGGTACTGGTTCTCGACGAAGTCCGTGATGAGGTACGGGCCGTTGGCGACGAGCAGCTTCGGGTCCGTCGGCATCTTGGTGAACTCGGTGCCGTGGTTCCAGAACTCCGCGACCTTCAGCAGGCTCGCGTTGTCCTTGTCCTGCACGGCCTTGACCAGGGCGTCGGTGGCCTCGGTGGCGTCCTCGATGCCGAGGGCCTCCTCGGCGGCGATGTGCGCCGGGACCGTGGCGGACGTGAAGTTGAGCTCCCAGTCACCGAACGGCTTGTCGTAGACGTAGGTGATCGTCTTGCCGTCATCGGAGATGGTCGGCGTCTGCGTCACGAAGGCCGCACCCGGGGTGACGCCGTCGAAGTAGACATCCTTCGTCGCGTCGTAGATCGGGTTGCCGTCGTCGTCCGTCTCGGTCGGCGAGACCGTGTTCAGCGCGCCCGACGTGCCGGCCCAGTTGAGCAGCATGTCCGCGGCGGTGACGGGGGTGCCGTCCGACCACTGCGCGTCGTCGCTCAGCGTGTACTTCACCGTCAGCGGGTCGTCCGAGGTCTTCTCGTACGTGCCGAACGCGGTGTTCTTCTGGAGCTTGAGGTCCGGGTCGTAGTAGTTGAACGACTCGGTCGTCAGGTAGGTGATGTTCGCGTTCTGGGTCGCGTTGCCGTTCACCGAGGACGTGTTGGTCTCGTTGAGCGGGGACTCCCACGCGACGTTGACCGAGGTCTCCTGGTTGATACCCGAGTCATCGCCCGTGTTGTCGCCGTTGTCGCCGCTGCTGCACGCGGCGAGCGCGAGAAGGCTCAGCGTGGCGACCGCGCCGGTCGCGGCCTTCCGGTTGATCTTCAATGTTCCTCCTGAAGCGGTGGTGGACCCCGCCGGTCACGCATGCGTCGATGGTCACGGCGCACACGAGCACAGAGCCCGCCAGGGGTTGCCGATACGTTAGTCATGCCCTGGCCGACAAATCGGACAGCAGCCAAGTCGTGTGACGATCGTTACGTGATTGATACTGGCGGGTACGTCCGACATGTGAGATGGACACACCGCGGAAACATCCGGTTCACGTGTCCGAAGCACCACCAGAAGGGTGGCGCGCGGCAAAAACTGCCGCTCCCGCCCCGGTCATCTGCTATGGCGCTCGCGCGACCCGATGGCCTCGATCACGGGTGGCGACCGGCGACAATCGTGCGATGACTTTCACCGCGACGGTACGCCGCCTGGGACGCACCCGCTGGTTCGCGAGGATCGGCCGCGTGACGTCGGGTGTGGACCGTCGCCTGCAGAAGGCCACCGCCGGCCGCCTGAGCGTCCTCGGGCGCCCGACCCTCCCCCAGCTCATCCTCACGACGACCGGTCGCAAGTCCGGCGAGCCGCGCGAGGCCGTCCTGCTGTACGCCGTCGACGGTGACGGCTGGGTGCTTATCGGTTCGAACTGGGGGCAGGAGCACCACCCCGCGTGGTCGGGCAACCTGCTGGCGACGCCCGCCGCGACCGTGACGATCGGCGGCGTGACCACGCCCGTCGTCGCGACGTTGGCCGACGACGACGAACGCGCCCGCCTGCTGCCCGCCCTGCTGGACGTGTGGCCGGGGTACGACGACTACGCCGCCCGCGCCGGACGCGAGCTGCGCGTCTTCCGGCTCGCGCCGGCCTGAGAGCCACCACCCGCGAGCGCCACCCCCACGGATCGGGCCCCGACGCTCGCGAACGCCTGGCTCACGCCGAGGGCGCGCCTCGCGAGCGCCGACGGTACGCGCGGGCCTTCATGACGTCGCCGCACTCGTTCATCGAGCACCAACGGCCCGAGCGGTTCCGCGACCCGTCGTAGTAGATCCACTGGCAGTCGGGGTTGGCGCACGCCTTGAGCCGCGGCCACTCCCCCGCCGCGTGCGCCCTGTGCACGTCGGCGAGAAGATCCGCGACGAGCCCGCCGCCACCCGCGGGTGTCAGGCGGACGGCTCCGTCGTCGAATGTCACGACCAGGGGGTGCGTCGCGGCGAGCGCGCCGAGCGCGACCGCGTCCCCTGTCACGAGGTAGTGGCGCAGTGCGTCGCGGAGGTCGCGCAGCGGGAGCTGGCCGGTACCCGCCAGGTGGTCGACCCCGTGGAACCGGTCGTCTGTGTTGAGCAGAGCACGGACGCGCTCGAGGGCGCCCGGTGCGATGCCCGGCTCGGCACCCAGGGAGACCCATGCCAGGAGCGGGTCGGGGCGGGTGATCTCGGGAACGGCTACCTCCTGGGCGTCGAAGCTGCATTGACGTCGCCTACACATAGCCACGATAGTCGTCACCATCGTAGTGGTTTTGCTAGTGACGCACGATTCCGAGAGACGAGGAACCCATGACGACCGCCACGACCGAGAAGCCCGGCTGCGACACCTCGGACATGCTGACGATCCACGCCCTGTTCCGGCGGGCCTTCACCGACGCTCCCGTACTGGTGCGGGGCGTCCGGGACTCCGACATCGGTCGGATGGGCCGTGTCGCCGGGCACGTGCGCGAGCTCGCGGGCGCCCTGCACCGCCACCACCAGGGCGAGGACCTGCTGCTGTGGGACACCCTCGAGCAGCGCGCGCCGTCCTGCGCCCTGCACGTCGGTCTCATGCGGGCCCAGCACTCGGCCACGGCTCAGCAGCTCGAGCGGCTCGACGGGCTGATGGCCGCCTGGGAGGCCGGCGCCGGCGCGACCGAGCGGGATGCAGTCGCCGCACTGCTCGACGAGGTCCGCGACACCCTCCTGGAACACCTCGGGCAGGAGGAGACGCAGATCCTGCCCATGGCGTCGACCGTGATGTCCCAGCGCGAGTGGGACCTGCTGCACGAGCACGGCATGGCGGCGATCCCGAAGGACCGGATGTTCCTGCAGCTCGGCTGGATCCTCGAGGTCGTCCCCGCCGGCGAGCAGTCTGGCTGGCTGCGCACCAACCTCCCGGCGCCGGCCCGGGTGCTGTGGCGGCTGGTCGGCAGACGGCAGTTCGCCGCGCACCGGGCCCGGGTCTACGGGGCGTGACTCAGCCGCGTCGTCGGGCCACGAACACCATCTCGCGGCCCGGACGGTCCGGCGCCTCGCGGACGTCGACCACGTCGAAGCCCGCCCGGTCGAGGGAGCGCTCGACGGTCGCGCGATCACGGAACCGCAGGGTCGAGTCCGAGGTGAGCACCGCCCCGTCCGAGGCGAAGACGTAGGACGCGCGGAACGTCACGAGCTCGCCGACGACCCCCGTGACCTCGACCCATGTCTCGACCAGCCCGACGCCGGGGACGTCGGTCGCCTCGTAGGTCGCCTCCCGCGTCCAGCCCCGCCACGCCGCGACCTCGGGGACGCGGGTCTCGAAGACCAGGTGGCCGCCAGGCACGACGGCGCCGCGCACGCCCTCGAG
>NZ_JBFULZ010000202.1:0-7264 GCF_054049635.1 Cellulomonas sp. P5_C6
GCCTTGGCCACGCGGCTCTCGCCGTGGCGGGCGATGTAGTGGACGACCTCACCGCCGCCGGTGGAGTGCCCGATGTGCACGGCGTCGTGCAGGTCGAGCGCGGAGGTGAGCGCCGCCAGGTCGTCGGCGTAGTGGTCCATGTCGTGGCCGCCGTCGGTCTGCGTCGAGCGGCCGTGGCCCCGGCGGTCGTGGGCGATCACCCGGTAGCCGTGGAGCCGGAAGAACATGAGCTGGGCGTCCCAGTCGTCGGACGACAGCGGCCAGCCGTGACTGAACACGAGCGGCTGTCCGGAGCCCCAGTCCTTGTAGAAGATCTCAACGCCGTCAGTGGTCGTGATCGTGCCCATTCGATTCCTCCCAGGGGTCGGTCTCTCGACCATAAGGTCCGAACAGCCCCGTGACGAGGGCGAACGCCTATCCTGGCCAGGATGCGCGACCGTGACGCCTCGGCGACCTCCCAACCGGTGCTGACACCTCTGACCAGCAGCGCGATCTTCCTGGTGCTTGCGATCGACGCCGGGGGAGAGCCGCAGGTCCGGGACCTGCTCACCGACGTGACCGGCCTGCAGCGCTCGGTCGGCTTCCGGGACCCGGCCGGTGGGCTGGCGGTCGTCGTCGGCATCGGCTCGTCGGCCTGGGACCGGCTGTTCCCGCAGCTGCCGCGACCGCTGGGCCTGCACGAGTTCCGCGAGGTGGCGGGGGAGACGCACACGGCCCCGGCGACACCCGGCGACCTGATGTTCCACATCCGGGCGACCCGGCTCGACCTGTGCTTCGAGCTGGCGAGCCACCTGGTCGAGCGGCTCCGCGGCGCGGCGCGGGTGCTCGACGAGGTGCACGGGTTCAAGTTCTTCGACGAGCGCGACCTCATGGGCTTCGTCGACGGGACGGAGAACCCCACCGGCGGCGAGGCGCTCGAGGCGGTGACGGTCGGCGACGAGGACCCGTTCTACGCGGGGTCCAGCTATGTCGTCGTGCAGAAGTACCTGCACGACCTCGACACCTGGAACGCGCTGCCCGTCGAGGTCCAGGAGCACGTGATCGGCCGGACCAAGCTGGCGGACATCGAGCTTCCCGACGACGTCAAGCCGTCCAACTCGCACGTCGCGCTGACCGTCATCACCGACGACGACGGGACCGAGCGCAAGATCGTGCGGGACAACATGCCGTTCGGCCGGGTGGGCGAGGGGGAGTTCGGCACGTACTTCATCGGGTACGCCGACCACCCCGACCCGATCGAGCAGATGCTCAGCAACATGTTCGTCGGCAAGCCGCCGGGCAACCACGACCGCATCCTCGACTTCTCCACCGCGGTGACGGGGAACCTGTTCTTCGTGCCCACCGTCGACCTCCTCGACGACCCGCCGGACGAGCCCGTCGCGGACGCGCCCGACACACCCGAATCCTCCGACTCCTCCTTGGGGATCGGCAGCCTGAGAAGGAGCACCGCGCCATGAACAACCTGCACCGTGATCTCGCGCCGATCTCGTCCGCGGCGTGGAGCGACCTCGAGGAGGAGGCCCGGCGCACGTTCAAGCGGCACATCGCCGGGCGGCGCGTGGTGGACGTGGTCGGGCCGGGCGGCGAGAAGCTCGCGGCCGTCGGCACGGGCCACCTCATGCCGGTCGACCCGCCGGCCGAGGGCGTGCACGCCGGGCTCCGCCTGTCGCAGCCGCTGGTCGAGCTGCGGGTGCCGTTCACGGTCGACCGGCAGTCCGTCGACGACGTCGAGCGCGGGGCGAAGGACGCCGACTGGCAGCCCGTGAAGGACGCCGCCAAGCAGATCGCGTTCGCCGAGGACCGGGCCGTCTTCGAGGGGTTCGCCGCGGCGGCGATCGCCGGGGTGCGGGCCAGCACCTCCAACGCGCCCGTGCAGCTGCCGACGGAGGTGCGCGACTACCCGGACGCCATCGCGCACGCGCTGGGCGAGCTGCGGCTGGCCGGCGTCGACGGTCCGTACACGCTGCTGCTCTCGGCCGAGGAGTACACCGCCGTGGCCGAGACGTCGGACCACGGCTACCCGATCCGCGAGCACCTGGCCCGCGTCGTCGACGAGATCATCTGGGCGCCAGCCATCGACGGCGCCTTCCTGCTCTCGACGCGCGGCGGGGACTACGAGCTGCACCTCGGGCAGGACCTGTCGATCGGGTACCTGTCGCACGACGCGACGAGCGTGCAGCTGTACTTCCAGGAGTCGCTGACGTTCATCGTGCAGACGAGCGAGGCGGGCGTGGTGCTGACCCGGTCCTAGGAGGCCAGGTGCCGCCGGACCAGCTCGACCAGGCGGCCGAGGTTCAGCGTCCACCCGACGCCGAACACCCGCGGCCCGACCACGTGCTCGGCCTCGGGGTCCCAGAACCGCTCCTGGATGCGTTCGGCGGTGGGCATCCGGAAGTCGTAGGGAACGAACCCGACGACTATCCCGTTCCACTCGCGCTCCTCCGCGGGGGTGCGCAGCTCCTTGACGAGCGCGACGACCGCCAGCCCGAGGGTGATCAGGCGGATCAGCCGCCGCAGGTCGCCCGGCCGGGCGCGTCGCATGTCGTGCGTCATGGTGTCTCCCCGCTCGGCAGTGGTCGGACCATCATGCACCCGACGATCCTGGTGGGGGCATGGCCGTGGCCCGGGGCGCGAGGTCCCGGGCCACGGCGACAGGCGTCACGACGAGGCGATGCCCTCACCGCCGACCGTGCCGGGGACGACGACGGACCCCACGGGCGTGAGGGTCCCGTCCGCCGCGACCCGGAACGTGTCGACCGTGCCCTGGGCTCCCGTCTGCACGTCGAGGAAGAGCCCGTCGGAGCTCACCGCCGCGTCGACCGTGCCGGGCAGCGTCCCCGTGACGCCGGTGGCCGTCAGGGTGCCGGCCGCGCCGACCCGGAAGCCCGAGACGGTCGCGGAGCCGGCGTTCGACGTCCAGACGTCGTTGCCGCGCGCCGTGATCCAGCAGGTCGCCGCCTGGMCCGTGGCCTGCTCCGCGATCTGCGTGAGCGCTCCGTCGGCGCCGAGCGTGAAGGTGGCGACGTTGTTGCTCGCCTCGGCCACGACCACGTGACCCGAGGCGTCGAGCACCAGGCCGAACGGCACCTTGCCGGGAAGCGACGTGATGGTCGGGGTGGCCGACGGGCGGCCGAGCCTGCCGAACGTGAAGACGTCGACCGCGTTGCTGGCGGCCTTCGTCGTGACCAGCAGCGAGCGCCCCTCGGGGCCGAACGCGACCTGGCCGGGCGTGTGCGTGAACTCCGGCGTCGCGGTCGGGTCGAGGCCGAGGTCGCGGTGCCAGGACGGCACGGGCACCAGGTGGGCACCGGCGCGCAGGAATCCCTGGACCGAGCCGCCGCCGCGCGCGTTCAGCACGTACACCCGGGCGTCGTGCACCGCGACGCTCACGGGAAAGTCGCCCTGGGTCGGCACGACGTCGCGCAGCTCGAGCCGGTCGTCCCGCGCGCTGAACACGCTGAGCGTGTCCGTGCCCGCGTTGACCACGTAGAGCAGGCCGGTCGGACGGTCGAGGACGACGGAACCCTGGGACGCGAGGCGGTCGACGACCGCGCCGGCCAGCGCGCCGCCGGTCCCTCCGGTCGGGTACGAGCCCGCGGGGTGCAGCGTGCCGTCGGCCGCGCGGGTCAGCACGCGGACCGCGTTGCCCGCCGGATCGTTGGTGGGCACGTACACGACGGGGCTCGCCGCGGGCCGGGGATGGGCGGGGACACCGGCGAACGCGGGTGCGGCCGCCAGGACGGAGGCGGCGGCCACGGCGACGACGGCGCCGAGCCGGGTGATGCGCTTCATGGGATGCCTGCTTCTCTCGTCGGAAGGTCGGACATCCCATCTGCGTCGGCCGCGACGAGGTTCTTACCTCCGCCGGCCTACGAATCTGGCCTACGAATCTGCCTCGTCGGCGACGATCGCCCGCAGCAGCCCCGCGAGGTCCTCGGCGCAGGGCCCGCACTGCGAGAGGTGCACGGCGACCCCGGGGTAGCGCGCCCGGGCGGAGCCGGGGTCGGCGTGGGTGAGCTCGGCGTAGACCTCGAGGACGGCCATCGCCTCGTCGCACCCGACGTCGCGGGGGTCGGTGTGCAGGAAGTGCTCGACCTGCGACCAGTCGCTCATGTCGACCTCCCCGCGTCCTCGAGGTATCCGTGCGCGACGAGCGCGACGCGCACCTTGCGCCGCGCGTCGAACAACGCCTTGTAGACGGTGTTCCGGCTGACGCCGAAGCCCTGGGCGACGGCCTCCAGCGGCGTGCCGTCGATCAGGACGGCGACGAACACCGTCCGCTGGTACTCGGTGAGGTCCTCGTCGACCGCGCGGACGACCTCCCGGACCAGGTCGCGCTGCACCGCGAGCTGCTCCGGCCCGAGCCCGAGCCGGTCGGGGAGCCGGTCCCAGTCGGTCTCGACGGCGGAGGGTKCCTGGCGTTGCCACTGGTGCCGCCCGATCTTGGCGGACACCTCGAACATCACGAACTTGTAGACCCAGGTGGTGAAGCGGCTCTCGCCGCGGAACTGGTCGAGCTTGGCCAGCACCGCGAGCATCGCGTCGCCCGCCGACTGCAGCGCGAGGTCGTCCAGCTCGGGCCCGGAGACCGCGAGCTGGCCCGCGCGGCGCCCGACCTCGCGGCGGGCGACGCGGGTCAGCAGCGCGTGCAGGCGCGCCAAGCAGTCGTCGCGACCGGCCGCCGCCTCGTCGAGGCAGCCGAGCCAGCCCGCAGACGCGGGATCCAGCGTGGAGCGGTCCACCCCGGTGACGGGCACGTCTCGGATCGTACGCAGGGTGGCAATGCCGAGCGGCGGCCGTCAGCCCGCGTCGGGCGGGAGCAGGACCTGGACGCCGGCGGCCTCGAGCGCGAGCGCCAGCTCCGGCGGCGGCGCCGCATCGGTCACGAGGTAGTCCGCGCGGCCCAGCTCGGCGATCTGCGCGAACAGACGGCGGCCGAACTTGGTGGAGTCCGCGAGGACGGCCACCCGTGCGGCGCGGTCCATCATCGCGCTCATCATCGTGGCCTCACCGAGGTTGCTGGTGGAGTAGCCGGCGTCCGCGCTGACGGCGCCGACGCCGATGAGGGCCAGGTCGCAGCGGATGTCGCGGTCGGTCCCGTTCTCGGTGGGGAACGCGACCGCGCCGATGGTGCCCTGGGCGCTGAGCCGCAGCACGCCGCCGAAGACGTACAGGTCGCGGAACGTGAGCGGGTTGACCTCGGTGGGCAGTCGCAGGGAGTTGGTCGCGATCGTCAGGTCGCGGTGCTCCGAGAGGTGGCGCGCCACGGCGAGCGTCGTCGTGCCCGCGTTGATCATGAGCGACTCGCCGTCCCGGACCAGCCCGGCGGCCAGCGCGCCGATCTGGTCCTTCGCGCTGGTCTGCAGCCGCAGCCGGACGTCGAGGCCGGTGTCGGGGCGGGGGACCGCCTGCAGGCTCACCGCCCCGCCGTGCGTGCGGATGAGGACGCCGTCCGCGTCGAGCTGGTCGAGGTCGCGCCGGATCGTGTCCGGGGAGACGTCGAACCGCTCCGCGAGATCGGCGACGGTGACCTGACCGTGGTCGGCCACGAACGCCGCGAGGGCGGCCTTGCGGCCCGCGGGCAGTCGCCGCGGTGCGCCGTCGGTGGTCGCAGACATGGGAGTACCTAAGCACATCAGTGCGGTTTTGTGCGAGAACCCGCATCCCCAGTTTTCCGCGAGACGCAAACCTGCAGAAGTCGTCACGAGCACGACGATTCTGGTCGTTCGCCCAGTTCAGGGGCTCTGGGACCGATTCCACAGGTGGGAAGCGGGGCGCGGGGCCGAGTGAGGGCGGAGGTCACGGAGTGGTTGCGGATGCCAAGTACCGCTTGACGACGCACATCCCCGGGTCTACTTTGGCGGAAACACGCAGAAGTGCGCAGACAGTCGCACGAAGCGGCAGAACCTGAGGATGGGGACAGTCATGGGCAAGGGCGCTCGCGTTGGACGCTTCATCGCTGTGGCCGGTGTCGCAGCACTGGCACTCGCAGCATGTTCGAGTGGCGGTGGTTCGGGCTCGGACAGCGCGTCGGGCGGCGGTGACGTCACCCTCGAGTTCTCGCAGTGGTGGGAGCCCGAGCTCCCCGACGGGGCCTTCCGCGGGCTGATGGACAAGTTCGAGTCGGAGAACCCCGGCATCAAGGTCAAGCTCCTGTCGGGGCCGTACGCCTCGACCAAGGAGCAGGTCGTGGCGGGTGCCGCGTCCGGCACCATGTCGGACGTCGTCGGGCTCGACGGCGCCTGGGTGAGCGACTTCGCCAAGCAGGGCGCCATCACGGACCTCACGGCGGTCATGAAGGACGCCGGCTACGACGACTCGCAGCTGGCCAGCCAGGTCCAGGTCGACGGCGCCACGTACATGATCCCGGTGGTCAACTTCGTCTACCCGATGTTCACCAACGACGCGCTGCTCAGCCAGGCCGGCGTCACGGCGCCGCCCACCAACCGGACCGAGTTCGCGGACGCCGCCACCAAGATCACCGCGCTGGGTGACAACGTCCACGGCTGGGTGCTCCCGCTCTCGCTCGAGGCGCCCAACGGCATCCAGAACGACGTCATGTCGTGGGTGTGGGCGTCGGGCGGCTCGATGCTCAAGGACGGCAAGCCCGCCCTGACCGACAACGAGGCCGTGACCAGCGCGACCGACTACATCCAGAGCCTGTGGGACGCCGGCGTCATCGCGCCGGGATCGTTCACCATGAAGGAGCAGGACAAGGTCGAGGAGTTCACCAACGGCCGGGTCGGCATGATGATCGACTCGCTCGCCCACGTGACCGACCTGCGCGAGTCCAACCCGGACCTGAAGTTCAGCATCTCGGCCATCCCGGCCGAGGACGGGTACGACGGCAAGCGCGGCATCCCGTACGCCTCGTGGGGCATCGGCATCGCCGACAACTCCGAGCACAAGGCCGAGGCGTTCAAGCTGGTCCAGTTCCTGATGAGCGAGGACGTCAACTCCGAGCTCTCCACGATGGCCAACGCCTTCCCGGGCAACACGGCGTCCGTCCCCGACTTCGTCAAGGACGACGAGCTGTTCCAGACGGCCTTCGACATCTACAAGTCGGGCTACCCGGCCAACGAGTTCACCGGTCTGCCGGTGGCCGAGCAGCTGATGCGCGACTTCGGTGAGCAGTTCCAGAAGGCGCTCGACGGTCAGCAGTCCATGGAGGACGCGCTCGCCGCGACCCAGAAGACGTGGGAGGGGGAGTTCTAGGTCTCCAGCCCTGAACCCCCTCGGGCCGCGCCGGGACCACCTGGCACCC
>NZ_JBFULZ010000203.1:0-7202 GCF_054049635.1 Cellulomonas sp. P5_C6
CGGGCGGGCGGCGCGAAGGCCGGGAAGGTCGGGCTCGTGAGCGGCGGCGGCTCGGGTCACGAGCCGCTGCACGGTGGGTTCGTCGGCGTCGGCATGCTCGACGCCGCGGTCGCCGGACCGGTGTTCACGTCGCCGACCCCGGACCAGATCACCCCGGCGTTCGAGGCGGCCGACGGAGGCGCCGGCGTCCTGGCGATCGTCAAGAACTACACGGGCGACGTGCTCAACTTCGAGATGGCGGCCGAGGTGGCCGACAACGTGACGGTCCGGACCGTCATCGTCAACGACGACGTCGCCGTCGAGGACTCGCTGTACACGGCGGGCCGTCGTGGGGTGGCCGGCACGGTCGCCGTCGAGAAGATCGCAGGCGCCGCCGCGGAGCGCGGGGACGACCTGGACGCCGTCGTCGCCGTGGCGGAGAAGGTCATTGCGAACGTGCGCTCGATGGGCGTCGCGCTCACCGCCTGCACGGTCCCGCACGCGGGAGGACCCAGCTTCGACCTGCCGGACGACGAGATCGAGATCGGCATCGGCATCCACGGCGAGCCCGGGCGTCGGCGCATCCCGCTGGCGAGCGCCGACGAGATCACCGAGATGCTGCTGACACCCGTCGCGGACGACCTCGGGCTGTCCGGCGGCGAGAAGGTGCTGCTCTTCGTCAACGGCATGGGTGGCACGCCCGCCTCGGAGCTCTACGTGGTCTATCGTCGGGCCCGCGCGTTGCTGGAGGAGCGAGGGGTCGAGGTGACCCGGTCGCTCGTCGGCAACTACGTGACATCGCTGGAGATGCAGGGCGCGTCGGTCACCGTTCTCCGGCTGGACGACGAGCTGACCGCCCTGTGGGACGCCCCGGTGCACACGACCGCCCTGCGGTGGTGACGCGGGGGCTCCGCATCGGGGCCGGACTTCTCGAGGGAGCGTGGGCATGACGCTGGACGTCGCGTGGGCGATCGACTGGGTGCGCCTGTCGGCACAGACGGTCACGGAGCATCGCAGCGAGCTGATCGAGCTCGACCGACAGATCGGCGACGGCGACCACGGCGAGAACATGTTCCGCGGCTTCACGGCCGTGATCGCCAAGCTCGACGCGYTCGAGGCGCCGCCCGCGGAGATCGGCGACGTCCTCAAGCTGGTCGCCACGACGCTCATGTCGACGGTCGGCGGTGCCGCCGGTCCGCTCTACGGCACCGCCTACCTGCGCGCCGCCAAGGCGACGGGCGTCCCGGAGCTGGACAGCCAGGGCGTCGTCGCGCTGCTCGAGGCGGCGCTCGAGGGCATCGTCGCCCGCGGCAAGGCGACCACGGGGGAGAAGACGATGGTCGACGCGTGGACGCCGGCCACCGAGGCCGCCGTCGTCGCCGCCGACGCGGGAGCCACGCCCGCCGAGGTGCTCGCGGCCGCCGCGGACGCCGCGCACGACGGGGCCGAGGCCACCATCCCGCTCGTCGCCACCAAGGGCCGGGCGAGCTACCTGGGGGAGCGGTCCGCCAACCACCTCGACCCGGGCGCCCGCTCGACCGAGCTGATCCTGCGCGCCGCGGCGCAGGCCGCCGCGTGAGCGGGTCGTTCGAGCGCGAGCCTGCGCCCGTCGCCCTCGTCCTGGTCTCGCACTCGCGCGGCCTGGCCGAGGGGGCGGTCGAGCTGGCGGGGCAGATGGCACCGGGCGTGCTGCTGCTCGCGGCGGGGGGCATGCAGGACGGCGGGCTGGGCACCAGCTTCGACACGGTCGAGGCCGCCCTGCTCGAGGCCACGAAGGACGGTCGTTCGGCGGTCGTCCTCACCGACCTGGGCTCGGCCGTGCTGACCGCCGAGTCGGTGCTGGACCTGCTCGACGAGGAGGTCGCCGCCCGGGTGCGCCTGGCCGACGCCCCGTTCGTCGAGGGTGCCGTCGCGGCGGCCGTCACGGCGCACGGCGGAGCGGACCTCGCGGGGGTCCTGGCGTCCGCGGAGCACGCCGGCACCACCTTCGGCGGCACGGACGGCCCGGCCGAGCCGGCCGACGCGGGCCCGCAGGACGGCGTGGTGCGCGCCACGGCTGTGCTGCGCAACCCGCTCGGTCTGCACGCCCGCCCGGCGGCCGTGGTCGCGCGCATGCTCGCCGCCTACGACGCCAAGGTCCGGGTCAACGGCGCGAACGCCGCCAGCGTGCTCGAGCTGATGAAGCTGGGCGCGAAGCAGGGCGTCGAGCTGACGATCGAGGCGGAGGGCCCGCAGGCCGCCGAGGCGCGCGACGCCCTGGTCGCCGCGGTCGAGGGCGGCTTCGGCGAGGTCTGAGCCGCCGGGGCGGGCGTGGCCGCGCCCTGTGATCGATGGCACATGGACGCGCGTCCAGCGCAAAGTTGCAGTGCATGTAAAGTTGCACCTCGTGCAGAACCCTGTGATCGAGGCGCCCGCCCTCGGGCTGCGTGAGCGCAAGAAGCGCGCGCGGCGCGAGGCGCTGATCGACGCGACCCACCGCCTCGTCGCCGAGCACGGCCTCGACGCGGTCACCGTCGACGCGATCTGCGAGGAGGCCGGCGTCTCGGTCCGGACGTTCTTCAACTACTTCGAGACCAAGGACGACGCCGTGCTCGGCCACACCCCGTGGCCGCTCGAGTCGGCGGCCACCGACGTGTTCGCCGCCGGGGGCCCCACCGGTCACCTCATGCCGGACCTGCAGGCGCTGCTCAGCTCGTTCCTCAGCGAGCCGCCGCTCGGACGTGAGCGCATGGCGCGGGCGCTCGAGCTCGCCGCGAAGGAGCCGCGGCTGCTCGCCCGGCACCTCGCCTCGTTCGAGCAGCACAAGGGCCRGCTCTCCGCGCTCGTCGAGCGGCGCCTCGGCGACGACCCCACGCACTCACCGGAGATGGTCGGCTCCGTCCTGCTCTTCCTCACGCACGCGACGTTCATGCACTGGGACGCCGCGGGCGGCCACGGCGGCCCCGACGAGCACCTGACCGCCGTCGTCGCCGAGCTCCGATCCATCCTCACCGACTGACTCGTCCGAGCACGCCCACCACCCCACTTCACGAACGAGGTTTCTCGCATGGCCACCGCAGCACCCGAGGCACCAGCGGTCGACAAGCCGCTGATCGTCCTCACCCCCAGGACCGTCTGGCTCATCTTCGGCGCCCTCATGGCCGGGATGTTCATGTCGTCGCTCGACCAGTCGATCGTCGGCACGGCGATGCCGACCATCGTCGGCGAGCTCAACGGCGTCGAGCACCAGGGCTGGGTCGTCACGGCCTACATCCTGGCGATCGCGATCGTCATGCCGCTCTACGGCAAGTTCGGCGACCTGTGGGGCCGGCGGTGGCCGTTCCTCGTGGCCATCGGCCTGTTCACCGTGGCGTCCGCGGGCGCCGGGTTCGCGAGCACGTTCGGCGAGCTCGTGTTCTGGCGCGGCGTGCAGGGCCTCGGCGGCGGCGGTCTCATGATCCTGTCGCAGGCGATCATCGCGGACATCGTGCCCGCGAAGGACCGCGGCAAGTACATGGGCCCGATGGGTGCGCTGTTCGGGATCTCCGCCGTCATCGGCCCGCTCCTCGGCGGCCTCTTCACCCAGCACGCCGACTGGCGCTGGTGCTTCTGGCTGAACATCCCCATCGGCCTGGCGGCGTTCAGCATCGCGTGGTTCACGCTCAAGCTCCCGTCGCACCGGTCCGGCAAGAAGATCGACATCGCCGGCATCTTCTTCATGGTCACCGCGACCTCGGGCCTCGTGCTGGCCACCAGCTGGAGCAGCTGGACCGGCAACCGCGGGTACGACTGGTCGAACCCGGCCCTGCTCGCGCTGGTGATCGGCACGCTCGTCGCCATCGCGGCGTTCATCTGGGTCGAGCTGCGCGCCAGCGAGCCGCTGCTGCCGCTGCGCCTGTTCAAGAACCCCACCTTCACCATCGCCACCGCGATCGGGCTCATCCTCGGCATGGGCATGTTCGCCGCCCTGGCGTTCCTGCCGACGTTCCTGCAGATGTCGACCGGCGCGGGCGTCACCGAGTCCGGCTTCCTGCTGCTCCCGATGATGCTCGGCGTCATGATCACCGCCATCGGCTCCGGCATCGCGATCACGAAGACCGGCCGCTACAAGATCTTCCCGGTGGTCGGCCTCGGCATCACGACTCTGGGTGTCGCGTGGCTGACGCAGATCACCGGCGACATGTCGATGTGGCTCTTCGGCGCGATGATCTTCGTGCTCGGCGCCGGCATGGGCCTGGTCATGCAGACGATCGTGCTGGCCGTGCAGAACTCCGTCGACCCGCACGAGATCGGGACGGCGACCAGCACGAACAACTTCTTCCGGGAGATCGGCGCGGCCGTCGGCACGGCGCTGTTCAGCACGATGTTCACCACCAAGCTGGCGGACAACCTCGCCGGAGTCTTCGCCGGGGTGCCCGCGGGCTCCGGTGCCGACGCCTCCAGTCTCACGCCCGCCGCCGTGCAGGCGCTGCCCGAGCCGCTCAAGACCGGCGTCATCGACGCGTTCACCAACGCGCTGGCACCGTCGTTCTGGTACCTCGTGCCCGTCGTCGCCGTCGGCTTCGTGCTCGCGCTCTTCCTGCGCGAGGTCAAGCTGTCCGACGTGGCCGGCATGGTCGCCCGTGGCGAGGCCCTCGCGGCCGACGGCTCCGGTGCACCCACCGAGACCATCGACGGCGCCGTCGTCCTGGACGAGCTCTCGGGGCCGGTGCACGACGGGCTGCCGACCCAGCGGGACGCCGCCCCGGACGGCGTCGAGGCCCCGGCCCACCGGTAATCTGACCCGATGAGCTCCACCGTCCCGGACGGCCAGGCCGTGCGCCGCAAGCGTCCCGCGAAGCCCCAGTTCGCCCAGACGATCCTCGTCCTCGAGGCCGTTCTGGTGTTCTTCGCGACGCTCGTGGCGTTCGGCCTGCGGCTGGCCCCCGTGTCCACCATCTGGTGGGTCGGCGGCACCATCTCCGTGGTGCTGATCCTGCTGTCCGGGATGGTGTCGCGGCCCGGCGGGTACCTCGGCGGCACGATCGCCCAGGTGCTCGTCCTGGCCGGCGGCTTCTTCGTGCCGATGATGTTCATCATCGGCGGGATCTTCGTCGTGCTGTGGTTCGTCGCGCTGCGGCTGGGCGGCCGGATCGACCGGGAGCGTGCCGAGTACGACGCCGCCCACCCGGGGGCGGTCGGGCCGTAGGCGGTCGACGACCGCCGGTTAGGGTGGCGCCCATGACTGATGCACCCGCCCCGCAGCGCACCCTCGTCCTCGTCAAGCCCGACGGTGTCCGCCGTGGCCTCGCGGGGGAGGTCCTCCGCCGGGTCGAGGCCAAGGGCTACACGCTCGTCGCCGTCGAGCTGCGCGAGGCCGACGACGCCCTGCTGGCCGAGCACTACGCCGAGCACGCCGGCAAGCCGTTCCTGGCGCCGCTGGTCGAGTTCATGCGCTCCGGCCCCGTGCTCGCGATCGTGGCCGAGGGTCACCGCGTGATCGAGGGCTTCCGCTCGCTGGCCGGCGCCACCGACCCCACCGTCGCGGCGCCCGGCACCATCCGCGGCGACCTGGCCCGCGACCAGGGCCTCAAGGTCATCCAGAACCTGGTGCACGGCTCGGACTCCGAGGAGTCCGCGGCGCGGGAGATCGCGCTCTGGTTCCCCGCGCTCTGAGCCGATGACCGGGCGCCCGGCCGTCTGGGTCGGCGCCGCGTGCGACGCGCTCGGTGTCGACGCGGTGGTCGGCTGGTGCGTCGGGCTGCTCGACGGTCGGCCCGTCGACGAGGGACCGTCGCTCGACCTGATCGGCGGTCCGGGCGGCGCCCGCCTGGTGGCGTCCGCGGAGACGCCGGGAGCCCTCGACCACTGGGCCCGCGTCTGGGCGGCCCGTGCCCTGCGGTACGCGTGGCAGGACGGGGCCGACGTCCATCGGGCTGTCGTCGCGGCCCTCGACGACCCCGCGTGGCGCGTGCGGGAGACCGCCGCGTCCCTGGTGCGCGTGCACGAGCTCGGCGCGGGCGCCGACGCGCTGCGCGACCGGCTCGACGACGAGGTCCCGCGGGTCCGCATGGCCGCCGCCCGCGCGCTGGCCGTCGTCGGCGAGCACGACGACCTCGACGCGCTGGCCGGCACCGCCGAGGCCGACCCGCACGTCCGCGAGGTGGTGGACCGCGCCCGGCGACAGCTGGCCGAGCGCCTCGACCTGCCCGACCCGGGCCGCTGACCCGCACCGCCGTGCGCGTGGACCTCCCCGGAGCCGCCTCGCGCGCACCTTAGGCTCTGTGCGTGCACCTCAAGACCCTCACCCTGCGGGGGTTCAAGTCGTTCGCCTCGGCGACGACCCTGAACTTCGAGCCGGGCGTCACCTGCGTGGTCGGGCCCAACGGCTCGGGCAAGTCGAACGTCGTCGACGCCCTGGCCTGGGTGATGGGGGAGCAGGGCGCCAAGTCGTTGCGCGGCGGCAAGATGGAGGACGTCATCTTCGCCGGCACCGCCGGCCGCCCGCCGCTGGGCCGGGCCGAGGTCGCGCTCACCATCGACAACTCCGACGGCGCCCTGCCGATCGAGTACTCCGAGGTCACCATCTCGCGGACGCTGTTCCGCAACGGCGGCTCCGAGTACGCGATCAACGGCCAGGGCTGCCGSCTGCTCGACATCCAGGACCTGCTGTCGGACTCGGGCCTCGGGCGCGAGATGCACGTGATCGTCGGCCAGGGCCAGCTCGACGCGGTCCTGCGCGCGACCCCCGAGGAGCGCCGCGGCTTCATCGAGGAGGCGGCCGGCGTCCTCAAGCACCGCAAGCGCAAGGAGAAGGCGCTCCGCAAGCTCGAGGCCATGCAGGCCAACCTCACGCGGCTGTCCGACCTGACGGGCGAGATCCGCCGCCAGCTCGGCCCGCTGGGTCGCCAGGCCGAGGTGGCCCGCAAGGCCGCGGTCGTTCAGGCGGACCTTCGCGACGCCCGCGCCCGGCTGCTCGCCGACGACCTCGCCCAGCTGACCTCGACGCTCGAGCAGGAGATCGCCGACGAGAGCGCCCTGCGGGTCCGTCGCGAGGAGGTCGAGGCCGCGCTGGCCGCGACCCGCGCCCGCCTCGCCACCCTGGAGCGCGAGGCCGCCGAGGCCGCACCGGCGCTGAGCGAGGCCAGCGAGGTCTGGTACCGCCTGTCCTCCCTGCGCGAGCGGCTGCGCGGCACGGCGTCGCTGGCCGCCGACCGGGTCCGCCTGCTGGGCAGCGCCGGGCCGGAGCGCACGGGCGGGTCCGA
>NZ_JBFULZ010000204.1:0-7082 GCF_054049635.1 Cellulomonas sp. P5_C6
CCCGGTGAGACCGCGCTGGACCGGCCCGTGGCCCACCGAGGGCATCGCGTTCGGAGCGGACTACAACCCGGAGCAGTGGCCGGAGGAGGTCTGGGCCGACGACGTCGCGCTCATGCGGGAGGCGGGTGTGACGCTGGTGAGCGTCGGCATCTTCTCGTGGGGCGAGCTCGAGCCCGAGGAAGGACGGTTCGAGTTCGGCTGGCTCGACCGGATCCTGGACCTGCTGCACGAGGCCGGGATCGGGGTGGACCTGGCGACACCCAGCGCCGCGCCGCCCGTGTGGCTGCACCTCGCGCACCCGGAGATGCTGCCCGTCGGTGCCGACGGCCTGCGGTTCACGCACGGCAGCCGCGAGTCGTGGTGCGTCTCGTCCCCGGTGATCCGCGCGCACGCGACCCGGATCGCGCGCGTGATCGCCGAGCGGTACGGCCACCACCCCGCGGTGAAGATGTGGCACGTCTCGAACGAGTTGGGCGGCCACAACGGCCGCTGCTACTGCGACGTGTCCGCAGCAGCGTTCCGCGAGTGGTTGCGAGCCCGGTACGCAGACGTCGACGCGCTCAACCTGGCGTGGGGCACCGCGTTCTGGGGTCAGCGGTACTCGTCCTTCGAGCAGATCCTGCCGCCGCGGCGCACCACCGCGTTCCCCAACCCGGGGCAGCGTCTCGACTTCGAGCGGTTCTCCTCTGACCAGTTCGTCGCGCACCTGGAGGCCGAGGCCGCCGTGCTGCGCGAGGTCACGCCCCACCTGCCGGTGACGACGAACTACATGGTCATCAGCGGGTTCCAGAAGATCGACTACACGACCACGACACCGCTCCTCGACATCGTCTCGAACGACCACTACCTCTGGGGCGAGGACCCGCGCGGGTGGGCCGATCTCGCGTTCAGCGCAGACCGCGTCCGCGGGCTCGCCGGCGGCCACCCGTGGATCCTCATGGAGCACTCCACGAGCGCGGTCAACTGGCAGCCCCGCAACATCGCCAAGGAGCCCGGGCAGATGCTGCGCAACGCGCTGCAGCACGTCGCCCGCGGCGCCGACGGGGTGCTCTTCTTCCAGTGGCGGCAGTCCCGGGCGGGTGCGGAGAAGTACCACTCCGGGATGGTTCCGCACGCCGGGCGCGACTCGCAGCTGTTCCGGGACGTCGTCGAGCTGGGGGCGACCCTGGGCCGGCTCGCCGAGGTGCGGGGGAGCGAGGTCGAGCGGGCCCGCGTGGCCCTGCTGTGGGACACCCAGGCGTGGTGGGCGGCCGAGCTGGAGGCTCGCCCCACCGTCGACCTGCGCTACCTCGACCTCGCCCAGCGCATGCACGGCGCGCTCCTCGACGCGGGCGTCGCGGTCGACGTGGTGCCCGCGACGTCGTCGCTCGACGGCTACGACGTTGTCCTGGTGCCGACGCTCTACCTCGCGCCCGCGGACCTGTCCGACCGGCTGTCGGCCGTCGTGGCTCGCGGCGGCCAGGTGCTCGTCTCGTACTTCTCGGGCATCGTCGACGAGCAGGACCGCGTGCTGCTGGGCGGCTACCCCGGGGCGTTCCGGGACCTGCTCGGCATCCGCGTGGAGGAGTTCGCGCCGCTGGCTACCCATGGCACGACGACGCTGAGCGACGGGAGCACCGGGGAGGTCTGGACCGAGCGGATGACGGTGACGGGTGCTGAGGTCCTGGCGACCTACCTCGACGGACCGTCGGCGGGCGGTCCCGCCGTCACTCGCCGAGACACCAGGTCGGGCGGCGCCGCGTGGTACCTGTCGACCCGGCTCGACGGCCCGTCCCTCGCCGACCTGCTCGGACGCGTGCTCGCGGCGTCCGGCGTGTCGTCCGTCGTCCCGTCGCCGGGTGGCTTGGAGGTCGTCCGTCGGAGGAGCGCGACCGGCAGCTGGCTGTTCGCGGTCAACCACACCAGCACGGACGTGCCCCTGCACGTCTCCGGGCATGACCTGGTGGCCGACCGACGTCATGAGGCGGGGGCGGAAGTCCCCGCACTCGGCGTCGTCGTCGTCCGAGAAGACTGAACCGGTCGGCCATGCGTGGCGCGGGAGAGGTCAGCTGGACAGAGCCGTGCCCAGGTACCGTGCGTAGCCGCCCGGCGTGCGTCCCGTCGTGCGGCCGGAGGTGAGCACGTCGCCCTCGTCGCAGGCGACGAGGACCGCGGACCCGGTCGACGCGATCCGCTGCACGAGATGGACGTCCTCGTGCTCCGGCTCGTGGTCGAACCCACCGGCGCGGACGTAGGCGTCTGCCCGGACGCCCAGGTTCGCCCCGTGCACGTGACCGTTCGGCCGGCCAGGCCTGCGTGTAGCGGCCCACCTGGCGAGCTGCTGCTCGTCCAGATCGAGAGGATCAGGGCGGACGGTGCCGACGACCACGTGGGCGCCCAGGTCGGCGTGCGCGAGCTGCCGGGTCAACCAGTGGGTCGGCACCTGCGAGTCGGCGTCCGTGCTGGCGATCCACGTCCGGGCCAGGTCCGAGCGCGCAACCGACAGCCCGTGGGACACGCCGTACGCACGTGCGGCACCGACCGACCGCACGGCGATCGTGCGGACATCCACGGGGAACCGCGCGGCGATCAGCGCGGTCGCGTCGTCGCAGTCGTCGAGCACGACGACGACGTGCACGCTGGGACCGGCGGTCGCCGCGGCGGAGAGGCACACGGAGTGCAGGCAGCGGGCGATGAGGTCCTCCTCGTTGCGCGCAGGCACGACGACGATCACGTGCTCGATCGGCGCCGTCATGCCAGCCCTGCCCGGTTCGCCACCGAGCGTGGATCGCGGCTCCACACCTCGAGGACGAAGTCGTCCTCGACATGCATGAGGAGCCGCCGCGCATCGATCGAGCTGCGCAGCACATGGTGCACGGCGTCCCCGCCCAGCGGGTACTCCGTCACCGGGTGTCTCCAGTGGCACGCCACCAGGCTGCCCGTCTCGGTGAGCGCGCCCGTCAGCTCGCGAGCCAGTCGCCGCAGGTGCGGCGCGGTCAGGTAGTAGCCGACCTCGGAGAGGACGATCAGGTCGTAGGGCCCCCCCGGCACACCCTCCGCCATGTCGTGCTGGAGCAGGTCGACGTTCGCCAGGTGGCCGGTCCGTTCCTTCGCCTGCGACAGTGCTGCCGCCGAGACGTCGGTCGCCACGAGCCGGTCGCAGCGCCGGGCGAGCTCGACGGTGAGCGTGCCGATGGAGCACCCGATCTCGAGGACGCTCCCGACCTCGTCCTCGGGGATCGCGGCCAGCGTTGCGGCCCGCTTCCGGCGCTCGTACCACCGCGTGGCCAGGTACCACGGGTCGYCGCGGCGGGCGTAGCTCTCGTCGAAGAACGTCGCGGACAGGTCGCCGGACGACTTCCCGGCGGTGACGAAGACCTCGACGTCCCGGTCGAACGCACGAAGGAACTCCGGGTGCAGCGGGGCCGCGTCCGCCTCTGCCGGCGACGCCGCGCGGACCTGCGTGACGTGCGCGCCGACCGCGCGGTTCTTGAGCACGATCGAGCGGTCGGACAGCGGCAGCGCCCGCATGTGCGACCACGGCACGTCCGGGTCCGCCGGCGTCGCCCAGTGCCAGAGCCAGATCGGGTACTCGAGCAGCAGGGCGCCG
This sequence comes from Cellulomonas sp. P5_C6, assembly GCF_054049635.1. Taxonomy (NCBI): domain Bacteria; kingdom Bacillati; phylum Actinomycetota; class Actinomycetes; order Micrococcales; family Cellulomonadaceae; genus Cellulomonas; species Cellulomonas sp. P5_C6. Next base: position 3,590 of record NZ_JBFULZ010000204.1, read on the forward strand.
GTCTGGACCGCCAGCTCGGCGCAGATCTCGCCCAGCACCCGGTGGTCGCGGTGACCGTCGCCCCGCCACGGCGCCACCAGTGTCACGGCGGAGGCATCCGGGCCGCAGATCTCGGCCAGCTCGCGGGCGATGGAGTCGCGCTCCTCCTGGACGCGGCCGTCCTGATGGCCGAGATGCGTCACCGGTGAGTCGGGCGACAGGAGTGCGACGGCCCGCCGGACCTCGTCCGCCCGGAGCGCGGCGAGCCGCTCCGGCGGCAGGGTCACCGAACCCGGGTGAGAGGCGCCCCCGTCGGTCACGACGACGACCTCCGGGGGGCTCCCTGCCGCGGCGAGCTCGGCGATCAGGCCACCTGCGCCCAGGGTCTCGTCGTCCGGGTGCGCCGCGACGACGACCACGCGTCCGCGTCCGGGTAGGCCGATCGGGTCGAGGTCCGCGAGCCGGGGGTCCGCCGACCAGTCGTCCGCGGACGTGCCGGGCGCGCGGCCGTCGAACCTCACCACGGCTCGTCCGACGACGCCGCCAACGCGACGCCCAGCGACGCGTCGTCACGCTCGGCGTGGTGTTGCCGGACGTAGACCTGGAGGTCCACCACGCGCTTGGCGTGGTTCTCCTCCTGCGTCAGCGGTCCCGGGCCCAGGGCGTGGGCCGAGCTCTGCAGGACGTCCTCGCAGGCTCGCGCGACGACCGCGCGCACGCGCCGGGCCAGCAGCCGGCCCGCGGCCCGCTCGATGTCGGAGGCCATCACCCGGCCGCCGTCGGTGGCCCGTCCGGAGACGTCGACGGCGCTCGCAGCATGGGCGAGGGCGTAGCGCGCCGCCGCGAGCCGCTCGTCGATCTGGCCGACGTGCATGGCGAGCAAGCGGTCGTCGGGCCGTCGGTGCGCCTCGCTCAGCACCCGTCGGGCGATGCCGACCGCGCCGCCGTACCAGCACGCGGCGACGCCGATCCCGCCCCACCAGAAGCCCGGACGCCGCACATACCAGTCGCTGTCGCGGACGAACTCGGCACGGACGTCGGAGAACTGGACCGCCGTGCTCGGGATCTCGCGCAGACCGCGCGACACCCACGCGTCGCTCATGACCGTGAGGCCCGGGTCGCGCAGGTCGACGACGAACAGACCGTGGTCGTCGGCCTCGCCCGGCAGCTGCGCGGTGACGAGGGCGCCATCCAACCGATCCGCGAGCGAGCACCAGGGCTTGACCCCGTGGAGCCGCCACGGCTCGCCAGGCGCGCGCGTCGCGCGCAACCGCTGGGTCGGGGTCTGCGCGGCGAAGACGCCCCACGTCCCCAGCGGACCGCTGGTGATGTCGGCCGGCTGGGCCTGGTCGAGGATCGCTCGCGCGTCGAGGTGCGGTTCGACGGCGCGGGCCACGGCAAGGTCCGAGGCTGCGAGCGACGCCAGCAGCTCCCACAGGCCCACCGTGTCGCCCCGCCCGGGCAGCAGGTCGTCGGGCCAGTCGGGAACGTCCCGCAGGGCCTCGTCCACGGAGCCCGGGAGTGCCGGGAGGGGACGCGCCGGGCCGGGGCCGATGCGGACTCCCGCCCAGTCGACTGTCGGATCCGCTCGCCGCGTGGTCGTGCTCACCGGGACCGCCAGATGTGGACGCGGTCGGCCGTGCTCCTGGCCCTCGCACCTGGATGTCGCTGTGGCATGGGCTGGCCTCTCGTGCCCCGGCAACGCGAGTTCGCCGGTCTCGACAGCCGCTCCTCGACCTGGCACGAGCGTAGGTACTTCGCCGCGCGATCGCGCGGCGTCCGTCGACCCGAGGTCATCGTGCCCGCGCCGAGACCTGTCGTGTCGACCGGTTCGCCCACCGCGAACGCCCACCGATCCTCACTGGCACTCCCGAGGCGCGAGTGCTAATTCTTCTGCTGTAGCCGTTCCGGCCGAGGCCGGAAAGCATCCGGGCGCCGGACCGTCCGACGCCCACCGAGAGGGAGGTGAGGATCATGGCTACGCGATTCGACCCGCTCCAGGAGCTCGACCGGATCTTCGGCCAGCTGGTCACGGCCGAACGATCCTCGGCGACGATGCCGATGGACCTGTACCGAGCCGGTGACCACTACGTGCTCCACATGGATCTTCCGGGCGCCGACCCCGGGACCATCGACGTGAACGTCGAGGACCGCACCCTGACGATCAGGGCGCAGCGCACCGGCAGGCCGGACGAGGGCGTGCAGTGGCTGGCCAAGGAGCGGCCCGTCGGAACCTACGCGCGGCAGCTGACGGTCGGCCGAGGTCTGGCTCTGGACGACATCTCCGCCACGTACGCCGACGGCGTCCTGACGCTCAGCATCCCGGTCGCGGAGGAAGCCAAGCCGCGCCGCATCACGGTCCAGCACGGGAGTGACGCGGCTGAGATCACCGCGCAGGCCGACGCCTCCGCATAAGGGCAGACGGTAGGGGCGCGACGCGGCCGCGAGAGCGCCGCCGACGAGGCGAGGGACGTCCTGTGCGGACGAGCCGGACCCCGCGCCCCTACCGCGCGCTTCCCGGGTTCGCTCGCGCCCCGGAGCACGGCCACGCATCATGGGTCGATGATCCGCGTCGAGGTGCCCACGCTGAGATTGCCGGGCGGGGCGATACCCGTGGTCGGTCTTGGCACCTGGCAGGCGGGAGGCGGCGCGGCCGAGCGAGCCGTCAGCACGGCGCTGCAGCTCGGCTACCGCCACATCGACACCGCCACGATGTACCGCAACGAGGCGGAGGTCGGACGCGCGCTCGCCACGGTCGGCATCGACCGCGACGACGTCTTCGTCACCACCAAGCTCCCGCCCGAACGCGTCGGGCGCGAACGACAGACGCTCACCGAGTCACTGGCCGCGCTGCATCTCGACCACCTGGACCTCTGGCTCATCCACTGGCCGCCCGGCGGTGCTCCGGCACCGCGGACGTGGGACGCGTTCCGTGCGGCCCGGGACGAGGGACTGGTCCGCTCGATCGGCGTCTCGAACTACTCGATCGCGCAGATCGACGAGCTGATCGACGCGACCGGCGAAACGCCGGCCGTGAACCAGATCCCGTACAGCCCGGCGGACCACGACCCGGAGCTGCTCGCCGCGCACCGCGAGCGCGGGATCGTCGTCGAGGGCTACAGCCCGTTGAAGCGCTCCGACCTACGCGCCCCGGCCCTGGCCGACGCGGCCGCGGCACACGACGTCACGGCCGCACAGGTGGTGATCCGCTGGCACGTGCAGCACGAGGTGGTCGTGATACCCAAGTCGACGGACCGGGACCGGATCGCCGCCAACCTCGACGTGCTGGGGTTCGAGCTCACGGCCGAGGAGATGGCCCGGATCGACGCGCTCGCCTGACGTTCCAGGACCGAACCGCCCGGTGGCGCTGAGTGCGGCCGGCACCGGCCCGAGTCGCGGTCCCGGACGCGGGAGCGCACGATGCGTGTCAGGTGCAGAGACGTCGCCGGACTGACGACCGGGAGGACCGACGTGCGAGCACTCACCTGGCAAGGACGCGAGGACGTCCGGGTCG
>NZ_JBFULZ010000205.1:0-7038 GCF_054049635.1 Cellulomonas sp. P5_C6
GTGAGGAACCGGGTGAAGGCCATGTCGGGGCGCTGCCGCGGGCCGAAGACGGTGAAGTACCGCAGGGACACGGTCGGGACCCCGAAGTTCGACGCGTACAGCGAGCACAGGTGCTCCGCCGCCAGCTTGGTCACCCCGTACGGGCTCACGGGCTGCGGCAGGTCGGCCTCGAGCACGGGGAACCGCGCCGCGTCGCCGTAGACCGAGGACGAGGAGGCGTAGACCAGCCGCTTGAGGCCCGAGGCCCGCTTCGCCGCCTCCAGCAGGACCTGCGTGGCCGTCACGTTGGCGTCGACGTACAGMCCGAACTCCTGGCCCCAGCTGGCGCGCACGCCCGGCTGTCCGGCCTCGTGGAACACCACGTCGACGCCGTCGAGCAGCGCGTCCAGGTCCGCGGTGCGCAGGTCCTCCTGGACGAACGTGAAGGCACCGCCCAGCCGCGCGAGGTTGGCGCGCTTGAGCGCCGGGTCGTAGTAGGGCGTCAGCGCGTCGATCCCCGTGACGTCCCACCCGTCCGCGAGCAGGCGGGCGCACAGCGTGCTCCCGATGAAGCCTGCGGCTCCGGTGACCAGTGCCTTCATGGACGGGACTTCCTCTCGGCGAACGACCGTGCGACGACACTGAGGAAGTGCGGGCCGCGCACCAGATACCTGCCGGCCAGCCGGCGCGGTTCCTGCGCCATCCGGAAGAACCACTCCATGCCCATCTTCTGCACCAGCACGGGCGCCCGGCGCTTGGTCCCGGCGACGAAGTCGACGGCCGCACCGGCCCCCACGTAGACCCCCGGCGGCAGCTTCTCGCGCCAGTGGGAGACCCAGACATCCTGCTTGGGCGAGCCCAGGCAGACGAAGACGATGTCCGCCTGCGCCTCGTGCAGGTCGGCGATCACCTGGGCCGACTCCGCGTCGCCCACCTCGGCGATCTTCGGGAACGGGATCGAGACGACGTCGGCGCCGTACTTCTCCCGCAGCTCCTCGGCCGCCTTCTCGCTCACGCTGGTGGCGCCGCCGGTCACGGCGATCCGCCAGCCGCGGCGGCACGACAGCTGCGCGGCGATCGGCAGCAGGTCGGCTCCGGTGAGCCGCTGCAGGCCGTGCGCCCCGAGCAGGCGCGCCAGCAGCACCAGCGGCGTGCCGTCGGCGATGCGGATCTCGGCCTCGTCGTACGCGACGTGCAGCGCMGAGTCGTGCTCGATGCCGATGGTCTGGTCGACGTTGGGCGTGACGATGGAGTACACCTCGTCCGCCGGGAGGAGCTGGTCGATCCGCGCGATCAGCGCGTCCGCGTCCCCGACGAACAAGGGACGACCCGCCAGCGTGACCTCACCCGAGCGGGAGACGTGCACCGAGACCTTCGAGCGCTCACCCCGCGGCACCGACGATCCTTGCGACGAGCCGCGGTGCGGCGTAGACGGAGGCAGTGTCCCGGGCCGCGCTGCGGGAGAGGACGCTGGCCTCGCTGATGGCGTGAGCAAGGTCATCGGGGTTCCTCTCGCTGACGACGAAGCCGTTGTGCCCGGCCCGCACGAGCGAACCGGTGTCGGAGCCGTCCGTCACCACGGCCGGCAGGCCGGAGGCCATCGCCTCCACGAGCACCCGGGGGAATCCCTCGTATCCCGGGTGCGAGGTCATGAGGAAGACGCCCGAGTCGGCCATCGCGGACGCGACCTCCTCGGGGGCGAGCCGGCCCAGCAGCCGGACCCGCGCACCCACCTCGGCGGGGAGCGCGGCGACCGTCCGCTCGAGCTCCGGCAGCTGCGTGCCGGTGCCGACGACGTCCAGGGTCCAGTCCTGGTCGGGGGCGGACTCGATGAGCCGGCGGAACGACTCGACGGCCAGCGCCGGGTCCTTGGGCTGCTCGAGCCGGCCGACCCAGATGACGCGCTGCGGGTGCAGCGCCTGGGCGCGGTAGCGCACCAGCGTCGGGTCGAACCACGTCGGCGAGAACATCGCGCCGGGGTTGATCGTCTGGGCGGTCTCGGCGAAGTCCGGGTTGAAGACGACGACCGAGTGGGCGTTCTTCAGCAGCTTGTGCTCGACGCGGGCGTGCACGTTGCCGGCCCGACGCCAGAACGAGTCCGACGTGGCCCCCGTGAGCCCGTGCTCCTGGGTGTGCACGAAGTAGGCCAGGGGCCGCTTCAGCACCCGGGACGCGACCGCGGCGACGTCGGCGCGGTGCGCCTGCACGACGGTGCTCGCGGGCAGCGAGCCCTTGTGGCGGACGAGGCCGGCCGCGAGTCGCAGGGAGTGCGGGACACGGCGACGCTGGTCGCCCGGGTCCAGCGTGACCACCGGCAGGAACCACGCGGAGCGCTCACCGATGCGGTGCAGCTCCCACTGGCCGATCTCCCGACCAGGGACGACGCCACCTGCGTCGACGCCGACGACCGCGAAGGTCACGTCGGCCGGCGCGTGCCGGATGAGGCCCCGGATGCACGTCTCGATCCCCCCGGGAGACTGGCGCGCGAGGTCGATCTGGTGCACGACGAGACGGTCGACGACGGCCGGAGGAGTCGCCCGCTGCGCGGGCTCGTCGTCCTCCAGGAACGTCATGTCGGGCCGGGTCTCGGTCACGAGTACCTCCAGGTCCAGGGTGTGGTCGGTGCCGCGGTCGCGGGCGATCGGTCAGTAGGCACCGCTGGGTCGCAGCACTGCCCGGAAGGTCTTCCAGAGGATGAGGAGGTCCATGGTCACGGACCAGTTGTCGACGTACCGCAGGTCGAGCTTCACCGACTCCTCCCACGAGAGGTCGGATCGGCCGGAGACCTGCCAGAGGCCGGTGAGGCCCGGACGGACCCGGAGGCGCCGTTGGACGGCGTCCTCGTAGGCGGCCACCTCCTCGGCGAGCGGGGGGCGCGGGCCGACCAGCGACATGTCGCCGCGGACCACGTTGAACAGCTGCGGGAGCTCGTCGAGCGAGTACTTGCGCAGCACACGACCCACGGGCGTGACCCGCGGGTCGTGACGCATCTTGAAGAGGATCGCGTTGCCCTCGCTGGAGCCGAGGAGCTCCGCGCGGCGCTTGTCCGCGTCGACGTACATCGTGCGCAGCTTCCACATGGTGAAGGCCTCGCCGTCGACCCCGATGCGGGTCTGCTTGTAGAACGGCGAGCCCGGCGACGTCAGCCGCACGGCGATCGCCGCGACCCAGATCACGGGCAGGGCGATCAGCAGGATCAGCCCGCCCAGCGTCCGGTCGAGCACCGTCTTCGCCGCCATCCGGCCGCGCGACGCGCCCACCTCGACCTCGAGCAGCGACAGGCTGCCCGTGGGTCGCATGGTGAGCCGCGGGGCCGCGATGTCCTCGAGGTCCGTGGCCATGATCAGCTGCGCGTCCGCCCGGTCCAACGCCCACGAGAGGCGCCGCAGCCCGTTGCCGCCGATGTACGAACCGGCGACGACCACGACGTCCACCGAGCGGTCCACGACCACCTGCGGGATGTCGCACACCGCGCCGATCATCGGGGAGCCGGCGACGATCTGCTCCTCGTCGACGCTCGGCAGGCAGACGCCGACGACGCTGTAGCCGTGCGCCGGGTCGACCGCGAGGTCGTGCACCACGCTGGCCACCGGTCCGGCCTCGCCGACGACGAGCGTGCGCATCATGGCCTCGCCGTGCAGCCGCGACTTCTTCAGCGACCGACGCAGGAGAAGCCGGGCCGCGACGGCCAGCAGCGCGGCCGCCGGGACCACCACGAACACGAGGAAGCGGGAGACCTCGGCCTTGAACGCGTAGCTGGCCAGGACGAGCACCACGACGCTGACGATGCCGGCGCGGACCAGGACCCGGGTCTCGGCGGCCGAGCGGCCGAGCACCCCGTCGCCGTACCCGTGCAGCAGGGCCACGAGAGCCACGAAGCCGAGCGTCGCGGCGGCGATCATGGCCACGGTCTGCCCGGCCGGCTGGTACAGCACGATCATGACCGGGGTCGCGACGAGAAGGATGGCCGCCAGGTCGAGCAGCGCGGCGTGCACGCGGTACGAGCGCACGATCTGGCGCCACGAACCGGCGACCGCGTCAGCCGAGTTGAAGGGGGTGGAGCGACGCTCGAAGGGCTCCGCGGAGGCCCACGACCGACGCTGCCCGAGACCCCGTCCACGGCGGTCGCCGAGCGCGAGATCCATGTCGTCGACGATCTCTGCAGCCACAGCCCCACACCCCCGATCCGCCAAGTGGAATGGGAGTGAGGTTATACGGGGGAATGGCGCAGTTCATCACCTTCTGTCCGGTTTCACCCGATGCTGGTGCAGGTCGGCGCCGGGGTCACTCTTTGGTGTGAAACCTCAGCTGCGCCGCCTCGAGGCCGGCCGTCACCGCGAGCTCGACCGCGTCGGCCGCCGAGTCGATCAGCCAGGGCAGGTCCTTGAGCTCGTTCTTGGCGAAGTCGCGCAGCACGAAGTCGGCCGCATCCATGCGACCGGGCGGCCGGCCGACCCCGACGCGCACCCGGACGTACTCCTTGGTGCCCAGCGCCTTGGTGGTGTCGCGCAGGCCGTTGTGGCCGCCCTCGCCCCCGCCCCGCTTGAGCCGGACGTCGGCGAACGGGATGTCGAGCTCGTCGTGCACCAGCACCGTCCGCTCCGGCGGGACGTCGTAGTACTTGGCGAGCGCCGCGACCGGGCCGCCCGACACGTTCATGTAGGTGGTCGGCTTCGCCAGCACGACGCGCGGCCCCGGCGCACCGCCCGGCAGCGTGCCCAGGCGCGCCTCCGCCACCGCCGCCTGGGGGCGCCGCGACAGCAGCCCGGGTGCCCGGGAGCCGAACGTGGCCCCGGCGCGGCGCGCCAGCTCGTCCAGCACCATCTGGCCGACGTTGTGCCGGTTGCCGGCGTACTGCGGGCCCGGGTTGCCGAGGCCGACGACCAGCCAGGGTCCGTCGCTCATCGGTGTCTCCTCGTGGGTGGTGCGGTGCGGGAACAGCGACGCCCGGCACCGTCAGGAACGGTACCGGGCGTCGCGGACGTGCTCAGAGCCTCAGCTCAGGCGGCCTCAGGCCGCTGCACGAGCGGCCGGGCTCAGGCCTCGGCGGCAGCCGCAGAGGCGGCCGACTGCGACGCAGCCAGGTCGGCGGCGGCGGCGTCGGCGGCGACGTCCTCGGCGGACGCGTGCGGGACGCTGACGGAGACGACCGTGATGTCGGGGTCGGTCAGCAGGACCGAGCCGGCGGGCAGCGTGATCTCGCCGGCGTTCACGCTGGAGCCACCCGCGAGACCCTCGATGGAGACCTCGACCTCGGTGGGCAGGTGCGTCGCCTCGGCCTCGAGGGACAGCGTCTGCGTCTCGACGACGTGGATGGTGCCGGGCGCCGACTCGCCGACGATCGTCACGGGGACGTCGACGGAGACCTTCTCGCCCTTCTTCACGATGAGCAGGTCCACGTGCTCGATCGTGTTCTTGACGACGTCGCGCTGGACGTCCTTGGTGATCGCGAGCGTGGTCTTGCCGTCGAGCTCGATGGCGAAGAGCGCGTTGGCCTGCTTGACCGCGAGCATCGTGGCGTGGCCCGGGAGGGCGACGTGCAGCGGGTCGGAGCCGTGCCCGTACAGGACGGCGGGGATCTGGTCGGCGCGGCGCAGGCGGCGCGCGGCCCCCTTGCCGAACTCGGAACGGGTGGTGGCGACGAGCTTGACCTCGGACACGTGTACTCCCAAGTGCTGACGTCGGCGTCGTGGACGCGACGTGGCGGCTGTGATGGCGTGGCGTGCGCGGCGGAAGCCGGGCGACGCGGATCTAGACAGGTGTGGTGGCCTCGACGCGGGACGCAGGACGGGCACGCGGAGGCGCTCGCCCAGTCGATCACGGAGCGCAGGTGGTCGTGGAACTTCGTCGACCGTCCTTCGTCCCTCGCCGAGGCAACCTGGAGAGCCTACCCGGTCGAGGGCGCTGAGCCCAACCCGCTGGTCAGGCCTGGCCGTCGAAGAGCGAGGTCACCGAGCCGTCGTCGAACACCTCGCGGATGGCGCGCGCGATGAGGGGCGCGATCGACAGCACCGTGAGCTGCGGGAAGCGACGGTCCTCGGCGATGGGCAGGGTGTCCGTGATGACGACCTCACGGGCGCCGCAGCCCTGCAGCCGCTCGACGGCCGGGTCGGACAGCACGCCGTGGGTGGCGGCGACGATGACGTCCTTGGCGCCGGCCTCGAGGATCACGCGCACGGCACCGGCGATGGTGCCGGCGGTGTCGATGAGGTCGTCGACGAGCACGCAGCTGCGGCCCTCGACGTCACCGACCACGCGGTTGGCGACGGTCTTGTTGGGGCTGCGGATGTCGCGCGTCTTGTGCACGAACGCCAGCGGCCCGCCGCCCAGCTTGGCGGCCCACTGCTCGGCGACCCGGATGCGCCCGGCGTCGGGCGAGACGACCGTGACGTTCGAGGTGTCGACGCGGCTGCGCACGTACTCCGTGAGGATCGGCATGGCCCACAGGTGGTCCACCGGGCCGTCGAAGAAGCCCTGGATCTGCGCGGCGTGCAGGTCGACGCTCATCAGGCGGTCCGCACCGGCCGTCTTGAACAGGTCGGCCATCAGCCGCGCGGAGATCGGCTCGCGGCCGCGGTGCTTCTTGTCCTGGCGCGCGTACCCGTAGAACGGCGCGACCACGGTGATCGTCTTGGCGGACGCGCGCTTGAGGGCGTCGACCATGAGCAGCTGCTCCATGATCCACGTGTTGATGGGCGACGCGTGGGACTGCAGGACGAAGGTGTCCGCGCCACGCACCGACTCCCCGAACCGCGTGTAGATCTCGCCGTTGGCGAACTCGTACGCCGTCGTCGGCAGGAGCTCGATGCCGAGGTGGGCGGCGACGCTGGTGGCGAGGTCCGTGTGGGCGCGCCCCGTGAGGAGCACCAGACGCTTCTCGCCGTCCGAGGAGATGATCCCGGTCATCGTGCGGAGTCCTTCGAGTTCGAGCCAGTGGTGTCCGGCGGTGCGGTCGGTGGGGTCGGGCTGGAGCCGGCCGCGGAGGCGCGCTCGCGCTCGGCGCGCGCCTGCGGGGAGAGCTCGTCGTCGGCACGCGGGCGGACCACCGCGCGCGCGGAG
>NZ_JBFULZ010000206.1:0-7001 GCF_054049635.1 Cellulomonas sp. P5_C6
GAGGGCTACCTGCTCGCCGCGTACGTCCCGCCCAGCGCCGCCGAGCCGTTGCGGCCGACGGACGCCGCCGGGCTCGTGCTGCTCGGCCGCGACGGCACCCGCGCGGCGGCCGCCGTCACCGAGGGCCGCACGGCTGCCACGGCGACGTGGCTGGTCCGGGACCTGGCCACCACGCCGTCCAGCACGAAGACGCCGGCGTGGCTCGCGGACCAGGCCAAGCGCCTGGCGACGAAGGCCGGCCTCGAGGTCACCGTCCGCGGCACCCGCGAGCTCGCGGCCGAGGGGTTCGGCGGCATCCTCGCCGTCGGCGCCGGATCGGCGTCGACCCCCCGCCTCGTCACCGTCTCGTACACACCCTCGACCGCCGGCGGCAAGCACGTCGTCGTCGTCGGCAAAGGCATCACGTTCGACACGGGCGGCATCTCGATCAAGCCGCGCGAGGGCATGGTGCCCATGAAGACGGACATGACCGGTGCCGCCGTCGCGCTGGCCACCGTGCTCGGCGCGGCCGCCGCGGGCGTCGCCCACCGCGTCACCGCGGTTCTCCCGCTCGCCGAGAACCACTTCGGGGGCGCCTCGTACCGGCCCGGCGACGTGCTGACGATGTGGGGCGGCACCACCGTCGAGATCGCCAACACCGACGCCGAGGGCCGCCTGGTCCTGGCCGACGCGCTGGCCTGGGCGGACGCCACCCTCGACCCCGACGTGCTCATCGACGTCGCCACGCTGACCGGCGCCGCCACCCTGGGCCTGGGCAAGCAGCACGCGGCCCTCTACTCCGCCGACGACGACCTGGTCTCCGCGCTGCTCGCGGCCGCGGACGCCTCGGGCGAGCTGGCGTGGCAGATGCCGCTGGTCGAGGAGTACGAGGAGGCCGTGCGCTCCGACGTCGCGGACCTGCGGCACGTGCCCGTGGACAAGCACATCGGCGGCGGGTCGATCACCGCGGCGCTGTTCCTGCGGCACTTCGTCGGGTCACGCCGGTGGGCCCACCTCGACATCGCGGGCCCGGCCCGCGCGACCGCGGACAAGCACGAGGTCACCGAGGGTGCGACCGGCTTCGGCGCCCGGCTGCTGCTGCGCTACCTGGACGAGCTGCGCTGACGCAGGTCCGCAGGTGACCCGCGGCACGTCCGCTCCTAGGGTGAGACTCATGCCGGACGCGCTGCCCCGCCCCGAGCCCTTCCGCCTGCAGACCGCCGCCGGGGCGATCGAGGACCTGCGTGCCCGGCTGCGTGCGACCCGCTGGCCGGACGCGCCCGAGGACGCCGGGTGGTCGATCGGGACGGACGTCGACTACCTCCGCGGGCTCGTGGCCTACTGGGCGGACGGGTTCGACTGGTCGGCGCAGGAGGCCGAGCTGGCCCGGCTGCCGCACTTCCGGGTCGGGCTCCGCGGGCTCGGGATCCACTACGTGCACGCCCGAGCGGTCGCGCCGACCGGTCCCGTGCTCCCGATCGTGCTGAGCCACGGCTGGCCCGACTCGTTTTGGCGCTACACCAAGGTGGTCCCGCTCCTGACTGACCCCGGAGCGCACGGCGCCGACCCTGCCGACGCGTTTGACGTGGTCGTGCCGGACATGCCGGGCTACGGCTACTCCGACCGCCCGACGGGTCCGCCGCTCGACACGGTCGCCGTCGCGGGGCTGTGGGCGCAGCTCATGAGCGTGCTCGGCTACGAGCGGTTCGGGGCGGCGGGCGGCGACATGGGCAGCCACGTCAGCCGCTACCTCGCGCTCGACCATCCCGACCGGGTCGTCGGGGTGCACCGCACGGACGCCGGTGTCCCGGTGTTCGGCGGCGACCCGGCGGAGCTCGCCCCCGAGGAGCGCGCGTGGCTCGACGACGCCGCGGCCTGGGGCGTCGCCGAGGGCGCGTACGGCGCGATCCACCGCACGAAGCCGCAGACGCTGGCCGTCGGTCTGACCGACTCGCCGGCCGGGCTCGCCTCGTGGATCGTCGAGAAGCTGCGTGCCTGGAGCGACTGCGCCGGCGACGTCGAGCGCAGCTTCACCAAGGACGAGATCCTCACGAACATCACGATCTACTGGCTCACGGGCACGATCGCCTCGTCGGTGCGGATGTACCGCGCCAACAGCCTGATCCCGCGCGCTCAGCTGGCCCGACGCGTCGAGGTGCCGTCCGGCTTCTCGCTGTTTGCCGGCGACGTCCTGCGTCCGCCGCGGGCGTGGCTCGACCGCACGACGAACGCCCAGCGCGTGACCGAGCCGCCGCGCGGCGGGCACTTCGCGCCGTTCGAGGAGCCCGAGCTCTACGCCCAGGAGCTGCGCGACTTCTTCCGGCCGTACCGCGGGGCCACTCGCTGACGAGTGCGCCTACGCCTGCCGGGCCCCTGGTGCCGACTCGCCGGCCGTTGCCGCCCAGCTCGCGAGCACGCGCAGGGCGTCCTCGTCAGGTGATCCCGCGGGACTGGTGAAGGTGATCATCGACAGTCCGGGATCGGCCGGGAGGTCCAGCACCTCGAAGTCCAGGTGCAGCTCCCCGACGACGGGGTGCCGGACGTGCTTCCGGCCGGTTCGGTGCAGGCGGACGTCGTGGGCGGCCCAACGGGTCCGGAACCCCGGGCTCCGGGTGCTGAGCTCGCCGACGAGGTCGGTGAGCGAGCGGTCGTAGGGGTCGCGCCCGGCCTCGGTGCGCAGCTGGGAGACGGTGTCGTCGGCGGCGCGCTCCCAGTCGATCCAGAAGTCGCGGGCGCGGTCGTCCAGGAACGTGAACCGCGCGTGGTTCGCGGGGCTGCCGGGCGGTCGCGGCGTTGCGGAGACCGGTGCGAACAGCGCGCGGCCCAGCGCGTTCGCTCCGACCAGGTCGAGGCGGCCGTTGTTGACGATGACCGGCACGGTCTCGCCCATCAGGTCGAGCAGGCGCTGCACGCCCGGCCGGACCTGGCCGGATGCCCGCGTGCGGCGCTGTCGGGTGCCGGGGCCGGCCTCGCGGGCGAGGTCGGCCAGGTGGGTCCGTTCGGCCTCGTCGAGCTGCAGGGCGCGGGCGAGGGAGTCCAGCACGCTGTCGGAGACGCCGGCGAGGTTGCCACGCTCGAGCTGGGCGTAGTACTCGACGCTGACCCCGGCAAGGTCGGCCACCTCGCTCCGCTTGAGACCAGGGACTCGCCGATTGGTGCTGAACGCGGTCAGGCCGGCGCGCTCGGGGGTGAGCCGGGCCCGGCGGGTGCTCAGGAAGTCCTTGACCTCGTCGCGGTTGTCCACGCCGCCACGGTAGATCTCGGTCGAGGAGCGTGGGGTGGGCTGCCGGTACACCTTCCCGCAGTGACTTCTCCGCCCGCCGCCCGACGGGTTGCATGGCAAACGTGCCGCCCCGGGGCGGCGGACCCGAGTCGAGATCGAGAGGCACGAGCATGAGCGAGCAGGTCTGGATGGTGACCGGTGCAGGTCGTGGGCTGGGCGTGGACATCGCGCGGGCGGCCCTGGCCGCAGGGCACGCGGTGGTGGCGACGGGTCGGGATCCGAAGCAGGTGGAGAGCGCGATCGGCCCGCACGACAACCTGCTCGCCGTCGCGCTGGACATCACGGACCCGGCTGCGGCCGAGGCGGCGGTGGCGGCAGCGCTCGGCCGGTTCGGCAGCATCGACGTGCTGGTGAACAACGCCGGCAACTTCTACGCCGGCTACTTCGAGAACATCAGCCCCGAGCAGCTCCGCGCGCAGATGGAGACCAACTTCTTCGGGCCGCTCAACGTCACCCGAGCGGTCCTGCCGGTCCTGCGGGCTCAGCGCTCCGGCCAGGTCATCACGATCACCTCGACCGCGGGCCTGGTCGGTCAGGAGTTCTGCGCCGCCTATGCCGCGTCGAAGTTCGCGCTCGAGGGGTGGATGGAGTCCCTGCGGTTCGACGTCGCCCCGTACGGGATCTCGACGATGGCCGTCGAGCCCGGGTTCTTCCGCACCGAGCTGCTGGTCGAGGGCGCGTCGACGATCTGGCCCGAGCTGGACATCGAGGACTACGCCGAGCGCACCACGTCGACGATCGCGGCGTGGCAGGCCATGAACGGTCAGCAGGGCGGCGACCCGGCCCGGCTGGCCCAGGCGTTGGTCACGCTGTCCGACTCCGGCGAGCTGCCGCTGCGCTTCGTCGCGGGCGCCGACGCGATGGCCGGGGTCGAGGCCAACCTCACGACCGTCCAGGGTCAGATCGACGCACACCGGGACCTGTCAGCGTCCCTGGCGTTCAGCAGCTGACGTCGGACGCCTCCCGGGCGGCCGCAGGCCTCAGCGCTTGACCGCGACCAGCAGGCCGTCGCCCGTGGGCAGGAGGGCGGGCAGCAGGCGGTCGTCGGCCCGGACGATGCGGCCGACCTCGCGGATGGTGGTCGTGGTCTCGTCGCGGCGGGCGGGGTCGGCGACCCGGTCGTGCCAGAGGGCGTTGTCGACGGCGAGGACGCCGCCGGGGCGGAGCAGGCGCACCGCCTGCTCGACGTAGCCGGGGTAGCTCTCCTTGTCGGCGTCGACGAACACCAGGTCGTAGCCGCCGTCCGTGAGGCGGGGGACGACGTCGAGGGCGCGGCCCGAGATGGTGCGCGTGCGGGTGGGCTTGACGCCCTCCTCGACGAACGCCTCCTTGGCGGCGCGCTGGTGCTCGACCTCGAGGTCGATGGTGGTCAGCACGCCGTCGGCGGGCATGCCGCGCAGCAGGTAGAGGGAGCCGACGCCGGCGCCGGTGCCGATCTCGACGACCGCGCGGGCCGCGACGGCCGCCGCGAGGACGCTCAGTGCGGCGCCGGAGCCGGGCAGGACGGGGGTGCAGCCGAGCTGGGCGGCTCGTTCGCGGGCCCGCAGCAGGATGTCGTCCTCCGGCAGGAACTCCTCGCAGTAGACCCAGCTCTGGGCCTTGTCGGTGGAGATGGCTGCCTCCTGGGGCGGGATGACGGGGTGCTGCAACGGTCGTCCGCCAGCGTAGTCGCGGGGTCGCGATGGACGCGGGAGGCGGTCGGCTCCGCTGACGGCGGAACTTCTCGCCCGCTGGACGCGTTCCTACGGTTCGAGGCTCACAGTTCCACCTGGGACACTGGAGCACTGATGGCACGTACCGAGGAGACCGACCCCATGACCACGCAGCCCGCCGCCTGGCAGGCACCGTCATGGGAGGAGATCGTCCGGGACCACTCCGCTCGGGTCTACCGGCTCGCGTACCGCCTCACCGGCAACAAGTACGACGCCGAGGACCTCACGCAGGAGACGTTCGTCCGCGTGTTCCGGTCGCTGCACTCGTACACGCCCGGCACGTTCGAGGGCTGGCTGCACCGGATCACCACCAACCTCTTCCTCGACCAGGCCCGGCGCCGCCAGCGCATCCGCATGGACGCCATGGGCGAGGACGCCGAGCGCTACGCCTCCGGCGACCAGCTGAGCGCCCCGGAGCGCGCGTTCGAGCACGGCAACCTGGACCTCGACATCCAGAAGGCCCTCGACGACCTGCCGCCCGAGTACCGGGCCGCCGTCGTCCTCTGCGACATCGAGGGCCTCTCCTACGAGGAGATCGCGGTGACGCTCGGCATCAAGCTGGGCACCGTCCGCTCCCGCATCCACCGTGCCCGTGCCCGGCTGCGCGTCTCGTTGGAGCATCGCGCTCCCGGCGCCCTCGCCGGTACCTCCGCCGACGACTCCCCGCTGACGGTCCTCGGATGAGCCACCTCGGGTCGCGGATCAGCGCACTGGTCGACGGGCAGCTCTCGGTGGCGGACACCGAGCGCGCCCTCGCTCACGTCGCCGTCTGCCCCGGGTGCTCCGCCGAGCTCGCTGCGTCCCGCGCGGCCCGCCGGGCGCTGGCGTCCGCCGACGAGGTCGCGCCGACGGCCGACCTCACGGCCCGGCTCCTCTCGCTGGCGGGGAGCGCCGAGCCGTTCGCCGGGGACCCGTTCGCGCCGCCGGCCCGGCAGTCCCGCGACGAGCTCGCGTCCTACGGCGTCGCCAGCGGGGGCCTGGGCTCCCGCGGCTGGCGGTCCGGATCGTCGCTGCGCGGTGACGTCGGGCAGCGACGCTCGTCGGTGCGGATCGCGGCCGGCTCGATGGCGGGCCTCGGTGCGGTCGCCGCGATGCTCTTCGTGCTCGGCGAGCGCCCCGACGTCGTCCCCACGGTGCACCCCGGCGTCGACCTCGGCCTGCTCGGTCAGGCCGTCACGGCCGACCCGGCGACGCAGGCGGGGTCGATCGACACGACCGCCTGGCCCGTCGTGACGGACGGCTCCGCGCAGAGCAGCACCGGCACCGGGACCACGTCGTGGCTGCGCGCGCACGAGTGGTCCTTCCCCCAGCAGCTGCCGCAGGGCTGGTCCGTGACGGCGGTCCGCTGGGCCGGCGACGACTCCACCGTGCTCGAGGTCGACGTGCTCGGCCCCGACGGCACCTCTCTCGTGGTGACCGAGCAGCAGGGCCGCCTCGACACGACCGCGCTCGCGGGCGCGCCGACCGGCGAGGTGGGCGGTCGCGAGGTCTACGTCCTGTCGTACGAGCCGTGGCACGTCGTGTGGCAGGCCGACTCGACGGTGGTCCAGGTGGTCGGCTCGCAGTCGTCCGACGACGCCGCGACACTTGTGGGAGCCTTTCCGGGCGGCGCCTTCGACGACGGCGTGCCTGCGCGGATCACGCGGGGCTGGGACACCGTGACAGGAGCGCTCGAACGGCCATGACGACCCCCGACGACGACGCGCAGCCGGCTGCGGTACCCGCTCCCGACCGTCCGTCCGACGCGGGTCCGACGAGTCCGTTCGCCTCTCCGTCCGGCCGCCGCGAGCTGCCGCCGACGCCTGAGGCGCCGACCGAGCCTCCGGCCGGACCGGCTGCCGAGCCGACGGCCGCCGCTCCTGCCGAGCCAGTCCCCGGACCGCCGGCCCAGGACGCCATGACGCCACCGGTCGACCCGGGCGCACCCGCACMGGGGCCCGTGTGGCCGGTCTGGGCGCAGCAGGAGCCGACGCCCGCCGCCGCACCGGTCGCGGTAGTCCCCGGCGCGACGCCCGTGCCGGCCGACC
>NZ_JBFULZ010000207.1:0-6989 GCF_054049635.1 Cellulomonas sp. P5_C6
ACCCTGCTACGCGCCGCGGAGACCGAGGACATCGGCAACCCCGCGGTCAACATCGCGATCTTCGGCGTGTTCGTCGCGATCACGCTCGTCGTGGTGTTCCGGGCGTCCCGCAACAACCGGACGGCGGCCGACTACTACGCCGCCGGGCGCTCGTTCACCGGCCCGCAGAACGGCACCGCGATCGCGGGCGACTACCTGTCGGCGGCCTCGTTCCTCGGCATCTGCGGCGCGATCGCCATCAACGGGTACGACGGGTTCCTCTACTCGATCGGGTTCCTCGTCGCGTGGCTTGTCGCGCTGCTGCTCGTCGCGGAGCTGCTGCGCAACACCGGTCGGTTCACCATGGCCGACGTCCTGTCGTTCCGGCTCCGGCAGCGGCCGGTCCGCATGGCCGCCGCGCTGGCCACCCTGACGGTCGTCTTCTTCTACCTGCTGGCGCAGATGGCGGGGGCGGGCGGTCTGGTCGCGCTGCTGCTGGGCGTCGAGGGGACCACCGGTCAGGGCGTCGTCATCGCCGTCGTCGGCGCGCTGATGATCCTGTACGTCCTGGTCGGCGGGATGAAGGGCACCACGTGGGTGCAGATCATCAAGGCCGTGCTGCTGATCATCGGCGCGGCCGTCATGACGATCTGGGTGCTGGCGCAGTTCGGGTTCAACTTCTCCGACCTGCTGCAGGGCGCGATCGACACCGCCGGCGAGGGTGGTGAGGCACTGATCGCACCGGGCAAGCAGTACGGCGTCAGCGCGATGAGCCAGCTGAACTTCCTGTCGCTCGCCCTCGCGCTGGTGCTGGGGACCGCCGGCCTGCCGCACGTGCTCATGCGCTTCTACACGGTGCCGTCGGCCAAGGAGGCGCGCCGCTCGGTGGTCTGGGCGATCTGGCTCATCGGCATCTTCTACCTGTTCACGCTGGTGCTCGGGTACGGCGCCGCGGCCCTCGTCGGTCCGGAGGCCATCAAGGCGGCACCGGGCGGCGTGAACTCGGCGGCCCCGCTGCTGGCCTACGAGCTGGGCGGCACCGTGCTGCTCGGGCTCATCTCGGCGGTGGCGTTCGCGACGATCCTCGCTGTCGTCGCCGGTCTCACCATCACGGCCGCGGCGTCGTTCGCCCACGACATCTACGCGTCGGTCATCAAGCGCGGCGAGGTCAAGCCGGACGGAGAGGTCCGCGTCGCCCGGATCACGGTCGTGGTGATCGGCATCCTCGCGATCATCGGCGGCATCTTCGCCAACGGGCAGAACGTGGCGTTCCTGGTGGCGCTGGCCTTCGCGGTCGCGGCGAGCGCCAACCTGCCGACGATCCTGTACTCGCTGTTCTGGAAGCGGTTCAACACGTCGGGCGCGCTCTGGAGCATCTACGGCGGGCTCATCTCGTGCCTGGTGCTCATCGCGTTCTCGCCCGTGGTGTCCGGCAAGGTCGACCCGGTGACAGGCGCGAGCCTGTCGATGATCAAGGACACCTCGGTCGACTTCCACCTGATCTCCCTGGAGAACCCGGGGCTGATCTCGATCCCGCTCGGGTTCCTGCTCGGGATCCTGGGCACGTACCTGAGCAAGGACACGTCCAGCCCGGAGAAGTTCGCGGAGATGGAGGTCCGGTCGCTGACCGGGGCCGGCTCCGAGAAGGCGGTCGTGCACTGACCCGCTGACGCACCACCCTCGGGCGGTCGGCCTACGCGGTCGGCCGCCCGAGGTGCGTCACGAAGATCGCGGTGCCGGGGATCCGCGCGCCCCGCACCGGCCCCCAGCCGCCCCACGTCCGGTCGTGCCCGACCGGCCACTCGGGCTCGACCAGGCGGTCGAGCACGAAGCCGGCGGCCACCAGCTCGCCCACGTGGTCACCGAGGGTCCGGTGGTACTCGGCGTAGAGCACGCCGCCCGACTCGCCGAGCTCGGCGTACGGCGTGCGGTCGAAGTACGAGCGCGCGGCCGTCAGACCGGCCTCGCCGGGATCGTCGGGGAAGGCCCAACGGACCGGGTGCGTCACGGCGAAGACCCACCGGCCGCCGGGGCGCAGCACACGTGCCACCTCCGCGTGCACGCGGTCGGCGTCGGGCACGAACGGCAGGGCCCCGAACGCCGTGAACGCGACGTCGAACGACCCGTCGGCGAACGGCAGCACCCGGGCGTCGGCCTGGACCAGGGGAGTCGTGCGGCCCACCTCGGCGTCGTAGCGTGCGCCGGCGGCCAGCATCCCGGCGGAGACGTCGGTCGCGACGACGTCGACGCCCTCGCCGACGAGCCAGCGCGCGCACTGCGCGGCCCCCGCGCCGATCTCGAGCACGCGGGCGCCGGTGAGGTCCCCGAGCAGGCGCGCGTCCTTCTCCCGCACGCCCTCGGGGCACCAGCAGAAGTCGGCCGGACCGAGGAAGGAGCCGTGCTCGTCGAGGTACTCGTCGGCGTTCGCGTCCCACCACCCGCGGCTCGCGGCCCCACCGGCCGCGGCCGGGACGTCGAGGTAGCCGGCCTCGGCCAGGGGATCGTCCATGGGACCAGTGTCACCTCTGAGGGCTGGTGCACCTGGATACGCTGTCCGCACGGCAGCCCGACGATGCGCTCCGGACAGTGTGTCCCCGCGACAAAGGAGTGCCAGCGTGCGAGTCGGACTGCTCACGGGCGGCGGAGACGTGCCCGGTCTCAACGCGGCCATCCGCGCCGTCGTCAAGCGTGGCGAGGGCGAGTACGGCCACACCATCATCGGCTTCCGGAACGGCTGGCGCGGTGTGGTCGACGGGTTCAGCGTGCCGCTCACGCGCCAGCACATCCGCAACCAGCTCGCGGTCGGCGGCACGCTCCTGGGCACGGCGCGGTACCACCCGCACGCGTCCGACGGAGGCCTGGACGCGGTGCTCTCGACGCTCGAGTCGGAGCGGATCGAGGCCCTGATCTGCATCGGCGGCGACGGCACGCTGCACGCCGCGAGCAAGGTCGCCGAGGCGGGCGTGCGCATCGTCGCCATCCCCAAGACCATCGACAACGACGTGTGGGGCACCGATCAGTCGATCGGCTTCGACACCGCGGTCTCCATCGCGACCGAGGCGATCGACCGCATCCACACCACGGCGGAGAGCCACAACCGGGTCATGATCGTCGAGGTCATGGGCCGGCACGCGGGCTGGATCGCCGCGACGTCGGGCATCGCCGGCGGGGCCGAGATCGTGCTGGCCCCCGAGGCGCCGTTCGACATCGACAAGATCGAGCGGTTCCTCAAGCACCGGCACCGCGCGCACGCCAGCTTCTCGATCATCGTCGTCGCCGAGGGCGCGGTCCCCGCGCCGGGCACGTCGATGGACTACGAGACGCCGATGGGCAAGTTCGGCGACATCGTCGCGGGCGCCATCGGTGAGCGGCTCAAGGTGGAGATCGAGAAGCGCACGGGCTTCGACACGCGGGTCGTCGTGCTCGGTCACGTGCAGCGCGGCGGGATCCCGACGCACGTCGACCGCATCCTGGGGTCGCGGTTCGGCGTCGCGGCGATCGACGCGGCCAGTGCCGGCCAGTCGGACGTCATGACCGCTCTGCGCGGCGAGTCCGTCCAGATGGTGCCGCTCAGCGAGGTGGCCGGCAAGGTCAAGTACGTGCCCGAGGAGCTGCTGGCGGTGGCGCGCGCCCTGGCCTGATCGGCTTTGACCTGCCCATAGTCACCCCGATAGGGTGGACGGCGGTGCCGCGCGCCTTGTTGCGTCGGCGTGTCCCTGAACGCACTGCTCGTGCGTGGCTCTCTTCGCGGGAGTCCGGGGGCGTCCAGCCAGCTCGCTCGTGGTCACCAGCTACGCATGTCACCGTGCCGCCGGCACAACGTTCAGCCCGTACAACATCCCTGTCCGCATCGGAGCCCATCCCTACATGAGCATCACCACCCCCGCGAAGCCCGCCACCCCGCAGGTCGCGATCAACGACATCGGCTCGGCCGAGGACTTCCTCGCCGCGATCGACGCCACCATCAAGTACTTCAACGATGGCGACATCGTCGAGGGCACCATCGTCAAGGTCGACCGCGACGAGGTCCTTCTCGACATCGGTTACAAGACCGAGGGCGTCATCCCCTCCCGTGAGCTGTCCATCAAGCACGACGTGGACCCCGGTGAGGTTGTCAAGGTCGGCGACGCAGTCGAGGCCCTCGTCCTCCAGAAGGAGGACAAGGAAGGCCGGCTGATCCTGTCCAAGAAGCGCGCACAGTACGAGCGCGCCTGGGGCACGATCGAGAAGATCAAGGAGGAGGACGGCGTCGTCACCGGCACCGTCATCGAGGTCGTCAAGGGCGGCCTCATCCTCGACATCGGTCTGCGCGGCTTCCTGCCCGCGTCGCTGGTGGAGATGCGTCGCGTCCGCGACCTCCAGCCGTACGTCGGCAAGGAGATCGAGGCCAAGATCATCGAGCTCGACAAGAACCGCAACAACGTGGTCCTGTCGCGCCGTGCGTGGCTCGAGCAGACGCAGTCCGAGGTGCGCTCCACCTTCCTGCAGACGCTGCAGAAGGGCCAGGTCCGCCCCGGTGTCGTGTCCTCGATCGTCAACTTCGGTGCGTTCGTGGACCTGGGTGGCGTGGACGGGCTCGTGCACGTCTCCGAGCTGTCCTGGAAGCACATCGACCACCCGTCCGAGGTCGTCGAGGTCGGCCAGGAGGTCACCGTCGAGGTTCTCGACGTCGACTTCGACCGCGAGCGTGTCTCCCTGTCGCTGAAGGCGACGCAGGAGGACCCGTGGCAGGCCTTCGCCCGGACGCACGCCATCGGCCAGGTCGTCCCGGGCAAGGTCACCAAGCTGGTTCCGTTCGGTGCGTTCGTGCGCGTCGAGGACGGCATCGAGGGCCTCGTGCACATCTCGGAGCTGGCCGTGCGCCACGTCGAGATCCCGGAGCAGGTCGTCCAGGTCGGCGACGACGTGTTCGTCAAGGTCATCGACATCGACCTGGAGCGCCGCCGCATCTCGCTGTCGCTCAAGCAGGCGAACGAGGGCTTCGACCCGGCCAGCGAGGACTTCGACCCCGCGCTGTACGGCATGGCGGCCGAGTACGACGACGCCGGCAACTACAAGTACCCCGAGGGCTTCGACCCGGCCACGAACGAGTGGCTCGAGGGCTTCGAGGCTCAGCGCGAGGTGTGGGAGGCGCAGTACGCGCAGGCCCACGAGCGCTGGGAGGCGCACCGCAAGCAGGTCGCCGACGCCGCGAAGGCCGACGCCGAGGCTGCCTCGGCCGGTGCCGACGGTGCGACGTCGTCCTCCAGCTCGTCGAGCTCGTCCGCCGGCCCCGTGCCGTCGACGTACTCGTCGTCCACCGAGGAGGCCGCGGGCACGCTCGCGTCCGACGAGGCGCTCGCCGCTCTGCGCGAGAAGCTCACGGGCAACTGATCCACGCCTGACGCTCGAAGGCCGGTCACCCTCGCGGTGGCCGGCCTTCGGCGTCCCCGGACTCGGCGCCCGCAGCGCGGGCGGTGCAGGATGGGCGGATGCAACGCATCGGTCTGACAGGCGGGATCGCGGCCGGCAAGTCCGTCGCGGCACGGCGGCTGGGCGAGCTCGGGGCGGTGGTGATCGACTCCGACGTGCTGGCACGCGAAGCCGTGGCCCCCGGCTCGGCGGGGCTGGACGCGGTCGCCGAGGAGTTCGGCGCGGGGGTGGTCGCGGCGGACGGGTCCCTGGACCGCGCGGCGCTCGCCTCGATCGTCTTCACCGATCCGGAGGCACGGGCCCGGCTCGACGCGATCGTGCACCCGATCGTGCGCCGGCTCTCCGCGGAGCGCGAGGCGTCGTCGGCCGTCACGGACCACGGCGCGGTCGTCGTGCACGACATCCCCCTGCTGGTCGAGACCGGGCAGGCCGACGCCTTCCACGTGCTCGTCGTGGTGCACGCGCCGGCGGTGCTCCGCGTGGAACGCCTGGTGCGCCTGCGCGGCATGGACCGCGCCGAGGCGGAGGCGCGCGTGGCGGCGCAGGCGAGCGACGACCAGCGCCTGGCGGTCGCCGACGTCGTGCTGGACGGCACGGGCAGCGACGACGACCTCCGCGCCCAGGTGGACGCGCTGTGGGACCGGCTCGCCGTCGAGCGCGCCGACGAGCTCGCCGCCGAGACGCCGTGACGCGCGTCCTGCTCACGGGGTTCGGGCCCTTCGACGGTCAGAGCGTCAACGCGTCGTGGCTGGCCGTGACCGAGGTGGTCGCGCGGTGGGCCGGTCCGGACGAGCTCGTGGCGCGCGAGCTGCCCGTGTCGTTCCGGGGTGCGCGGCAGCAGCTGCGGTCCGCGGTCGCGGAGGTCGCACCGGACCTGGTGGTCTCCGTGGGGGAGGCGGGCGGGACGTCGGTCGTCCGCGTCGAGCGGGTGGCCGTGAACGTGATCGACGCACGGATCCCGGACGTCGACGGGTCGGCGCCCATCGACGTGCCCGTCATCGCGGGGGCTCCCGCGGCGTTCTTCTCGACCCTCCCGGTGAAGGCCTGCGCGGCCGCGGTCCGGGAGGCGGGCGTGCCGGTCGAGGTGTCCACCAGCGCCGGCCTGTACGTGTGCAACGCGACCTTCTACGCGCTGCAGCACCTGCTGGCGGGGCGGGCCGGCGTCCGCAGCGGGTTCGTGCACGTCCCGCGGACCCCGGAGCAGGTGGCCGACGGCGAGCCCTCCCTCGCGGTGACCGACTCCGCCTCCGGGCTCCTCGCCGTCCTGCGCGCGGCGCTGTCGACCACCACGGACCTGCGCGTGTCGGCGGGCACCCTGGCCTAGCCGGACCGCCGCGTGTCGGTGGTGGCACGTACGGTTGTGGCATGCGTCCAGTCACCGACCTCCAGCGGACCGTCGCGCCGTTCGAGGTGATCTCCGAGTACACGCCGTCGGGTGACCAGCCGAAGGCGATCAAGGAGCTGTCGGCCCGCATCAACGCCGGCGAGAAGGACGTCGTGCTGCTCGGCGCCACCGGCACCGGCAAGTCCGCGACCACCGCCTGGCTGATCGAGCAGGTGCAGCGCCCGACGCTGGTCATGGCGCCGAACAAGACGCT
>NZ_JBFULZ010000208.1:0-6930 GCF_054049635.1 Cellulomonas sp. P5_C6
CCGGCGGCGCCCGGTGCGGGATACCCGCCGCCTCCGCCCCCTCCGCCGGCCCCGGACTACGGGCAGCCGCAGTACGGCCAGCCCGCGCCCGGCAGCTACCCGCCCCCGGCCGGCTACGCCTCGGCAGCTCCCGGTGCGTACCCGCCGCCCGCCGGCGGCTACGGCGCTCCCGTGCCGGCATCACCCATCGGCGAGGCCTACTCCTACGGGTGGAAGGGCTTCACGCGGTCGGGCGGGCTCTTCATCCTGGCGACGCTGATCTGGCTCATCGTCGGTGCCGCCGTGGCGGCGATCCTCTGGGGGATCCTCATCGGGGGGGCGAGCCTCACCGACCCGAACCGCAACGGCGGCGGCCTCATGGGCGTCGGGTTCTCGTTCGTCACCGTGATCCTCTACGCGGCGCTCGCCCTGGTGGGGTACCTGATCGAGGCGGCGTTCATCCGCGCGGCGCTCGGCATCACCGACGGTCGCGAGGTCAAGCTCGGCACCTTCTTCACGTTCACCGACGTCGGCCCGATCCTGCTGACCGCCCTGCTGCTCGCCGGCATCAACCTGGTGGTCGGGTTCGTCTCCTGGATCCCCGTCATCGGCTGGCTGATCTCGATCGCGGTGAACTTCCTGGTGTTCTTCACGCTCTGGTTCGTGATCGACAAGCACATCAACCCCATCGACGCGCTGCGCTCGAGCGTGCAGCTCATCACGGCGAACCTGTCGACGACGATCCTGTTCTACCTGCTCAGCCTCGTCATCATCTTCGCCGGCGCCCTGCTGTGCGGCCTCGGCCTCTTCGTCGCCATCCCCGTGGTGCTCATCGCCACGGCCTTCCTGTTCCGTCGGCTGCTGGGCGACCCCATCGCGCCGCCCACGCTCTGACGCACGACGCTMGGTGCCCCGGTCCGCCCTCCGGCGGGCCGGGGCTCGTCACGTCGTGACGAAGTCGATGAGCTCCTCCACGCGGCCCAGGAGGCTGGGCTCGAGGTCGGCGTAGCTGCGCACCGAGCGCAGGATGCGCTGCCACGCGCGGGCGACGTCGGCCTGCTCGTCGGCCGGCCAGCCCAGCTCGCGCAGGATGCCGTGCTTCCACTCGGTGCCGCGCTCGATGGTGGGCCAGGCGGCGAGCCCGAGGCGCTCGGGGCGGACGGCCTGCCACACGTCGACGTACGGGTGGCCCAGCACGAGGACCGAGCCGGCGGGGTGGCCGCGCACGGCGTCTGCGGCGATCCGGCTCTCCTTGGACCCGGCGACGAGGTGGTCGACGAGCACGCCCACGCGGCGCCCGGGCTCCGGGCCGAAGTCGCGCAGGGCCTCGGCCAGGTTGTCGACGCCGTCGAGCAGCTCGACGACGACGCCCTCGAGCCGCAGGTCGTCGCCCCAGACCTTCTCGACCAGCTCGGCGTCGTGCTTGCCCTCGACCCAGATCCGGCTGCCGCGGGCGACGCGGGCGCGGGCGTCGTGGACGGCGACCGAGCCCGAGGCGGTCCGGGTGGGCTTCGCGGGTGCCGGGGCGCGCACGGGGGCGGTCAGGGCCACGGGCTCGCCGTCGAGCCAGAAGCCCCGTCCGAGCGGGAACGTGCGCGTCCGGCCACGGCGGTCCTCGAGGACGACCACGTGCTGGCCGCCCGACTTCTCGACCCGCACGACGGCGCCGACCCACCCGGTGGTGACCTCCTCGACGACGAGGCCGGTCTCGGCGGCCTGCGGGCGGCTGGTGCGGGTGGGCCGGTGGTGCGTCGAGCCGGAGCCCCCGAGCACGTCCGAGCCGTAGCGGTCGTCGTTCACCCGGGCAGCGTAGAGGCGCATCTCCGCGACGGGCCGCAGCCGCCCCGTGGGTGTCGCGTCCGCGGCGTAGCATTGGCACTCCCGTGCGGGGAGTGCTACCCGGTGCGCGTACGCGGACGACCAGACGGAGGAGGCGACATGAGCGAGGACCGACGGCTGGACGTGCTGCGGGCGATCGTCGAGGACTACGTCGCCACCAAGGAGCCCGTGGGCTCCCGCGCGCTGGTCGAGCGGCACTCGCTCGGCGTGTCGCCCGCGACCATCCGCAACGACATGGCCGCGCTCGAGGAGGGCGGGTACATCGCCCAGCCGCACACCTCGGCCGGTCGCGTGCCGACCGACAAGGGCTACCGGCTCTTCGTCGACCGGCTCTCCACCGTCAAGCCCCTGTCGAGCCCCGAGCGCCGCGCCATCGGCGCCTTCCTCGAGAGCGCGCAGGACCTCGACGACGTGGTGGACCGCGCCGTGCGCCTCATCGCGCAGCTGACGCACCAGGTCGCCGTCGTGCAGTACCCGTCGCTGCGGCGCTCCGCGCTGCGGCACGTGGAGCTGGTGCCCGTGGGCGCCCGCCACCTGCTGGTCGTCCTCATCACGGACACCGGGCGTGTCGAGCAGCGGACGCTCGAGCTGGGCTCGGACCTCGACGAGGCGGTCGTCGCACGGCTGCGCTCGCGCCTCAACGTCAGCGCGGCCGGCCGGCGCCTCTCCGAGCTGCCGGTGGCGCTGGGCGAGCTGAGCGACGGGTTCGCGCCCGGCGACCAGGGGCTCGTCGGCGCGGTCGTCGGGGTCGTCGAGGAGACGCTCGCGCAGGAGAGCGAGGAGCGCGTCGTGCTCGCCGGCACCGCGAACCTCGCGCGCGTCGGGGGCACCGACGTCCGGTCGATCGGCCCCGTGCTCGAGGCGCTCGAGGAACAGGTCGTGCTGCTGCGGCTGCTCTCGGAGATGGCCGAGGACTCGGCGACCGTGTCGGTGCGCATCGGTCGCGAGAACCAGCACGACGGGCTGTTCGAGACGAGCTTCGTGACCACCGGCTACGGCGACGAGGGCGGGGGGTCGGTGGCCCGCGTGGGCTCGATCGGCCCGCTCCGGATGGACTACCCCGGCACCATGTCCGCGGTCCGCGCGGTCGCCCGCTACCTGACGCGCATCCTCGCCCAATGACCCGCCACGAGACCTCCACCGTGACCCTGTCAACGACAGCTGGAAGTGAGCACCCCCTCCCGTGACCGACTACTACGAGGTCCTCGGCGTCCCGCGGGACGCCAGCCCCGAGCAGATCAAGAAGGCCTACCGCAAGCTCGCGCGCGAGCACCACCCGGACGTCGCGGGCACGGACGCGGGCTCCGAGGACCGGTTCAAGGACGTCTCGCGCGCGTACGACGTGCTGGGCAACCCCGAGAAGCGGCGCGCCTACGACCTGGGCGGCGACCCGTCGTCGCCCGGCGGCGGGATGGGCGGCGGCTTCGGCTTCCAGGACATCTTCGAGACGTTCTTCGGCGCCGCGACCGGCGCCGCGGCGCAGCGGGGACCGATCCCGCGCGCCCGCCGCGGGCAGGACGCGCTCGTCCGCCTCGACCTGGACCTCGCCGACGTCACGTTCGGGGTCCACAAGGACGTGCCGGTCGACACGGCCGTCGTCTGCCCGACGTGCAGCGGCTCGTGCTGCCGGCCCGGCACGTCGCCCCGCACCTGCGAGGTCTGCGGCGGTCGGGGCTCGGTCCAGCGGGTCGCCCGCTCGTTCCTCGGCCAGGTCATGACGACCCAGCCGTGCGCCGCGTGCCACGGGTTCGGCACCGTCATCCCCGAGCCGTGCACCGAGTGCTCGGGCGAGGGCCGCGTCCGCTCGCGCCGCACGCTGAGCGTCGACGTCCCGGCGGGCGTCGACACCGGCACCCGGATCAAGCTCACGGGCCAGGGCGAGGTCGGTCCGGCCGGTGGCCCCGCGGGCGACGTGTACCTGGAGGTCCGCGAGCGCAAGCACGACACGTTCGTGCGGCGCGGCGACGACCTGCACGCGACCCTCGAGGTGCCCATGACGGCGGCGGCGCTCGGCACCGTCCTCACGCTGGACACCCTGGACGGTGCGCGCGAGGTCGATCTGCGCCCCGGCACGCAGCCGGCGCAGGTCGTCACGATCAAGGGCCTCGGCGTCGGTCACCTCCACGCCTCCGGCCGCGGTGACCTGCACGTCCACGTCGAGGTGCACGTGCCGACGGCGATGGACGACGAGCAGGCCGAGCTGCTGCGGCGGCTGGCCACCCTGCGCGGCGAGGAGCGTCCGGAGGCCCGGCTCGCGGCGTCGAACACCGGCGTGTTCGCGAAGCTCCGCGACAAGCTCTCGGGCCGCTGAGCATGACGGCGCCGGCCGCGTCATGAGCGCGCCCGTCTTCCTGGCCGAGCCCGGCTCGCTCGACGCGGTCGTCGACGGCGGCACCTACCTGCTCGCCGGCACCGAGGGGCGCCATGCGGGCGTCGTGCAGCGCCGCGGGCCGGGGGAGCGCGTGGACGTCGTCGACGGCGCGGGCGTGCGGCTCGTCGGCCTGGTAGGCACGGTGACCGGCGACGGCGTGCTGGTGCAGGTGCAGCAGCGCGTCGTCGAGCCCGCACCGGCCGTCGCCCTGGTGCTGGTGCAGGCCCTCGCCAAGGGCGACCGCGACGAGATGGCGATCGAGGCGGCCACCGAGGTGGGAGTCGACGCGGTGGTGCCGTGGCAGGCGGACCGCTCGATCGTCGTGTGGCGCGGTGACCGGGCCGCGAAGAGCCGCGCCCGCTGGGTGGGCACGGTCCGGGCGGCCGCCAAGCAGTCGCGACGCGCTCGCGTGCCCGACGTCGAGGTCGCACTGGACGCGAAGGGCCTGGTCGAGCGCGTCCGCGCCGTCGTCGGCGCCGGTGGGGTCGCCCTGGTGCTGCACGAGGACGCGACCGACGCCATCGCCGCCACGGCGCTGCCCGACGCCGGCGAGTGCCTCGTCCTGGTCGGGCCCGAGGGCGGGATCGGCGACGTCGAGCTCGGGCGCCTGGTCGACGCGGGCGCACGCGCCGTCCGGCTGGGACCCCACGTGCTGCGGACGTCGACGGCCGGGCCGGTCGCGCTCGCGCTGCTCGCCGAGCGGCTCGGGCGCTGGGGCTGAGATTGCTGTGGGCGCGGACTCGTAGACTGACCGCGTACCGGAACACCCGCACCTGACCTAAGGAGCGCACGGCGCACGCCGAGCACATGGCCGAGTCCACATCCGCAGCGCGTCCCACCGGCGCACCCGCGCGCGTCGAGCACAGGATCAGCGTCCCGTCCGAGGTCTCGATGGTCGAGCTGCTCGGCCTGCGCGACGAGGTGCTGCGGACCATCGAGTCGGGGTTCACCACCGTCGACATCCACGTGCGCGGCAACGAGGTGCGGCTCGCCGGCCCGGTCGGCGACGTGGCCCTGGTGTCCCGGCTGGTCGACGAGCTGGTCGAGATGGCGGCAGGCGGCACCCCGCTGACCCCCGACGTCGTCACCCGGTCCGTCGCGATGCTCACGGCGGCGTCGACCGCCCGCCCCGCCGACGTCCTCTCGTTCAACATCCTCACCGGCCGCGGCCGCACCATCCGCGCCAAGACGGCCGGCCAGAAGGACTACGTCGACGCGATCGACCGGCACACGGTGACGTTCGGCATCGGTCCGGCCGGCACCGGCAAGACGTACCTGGCGATGGCCAAGGCGGTGCAGGCGCTGCAGGACCGCCAGGTGCACCGCATCGTGCTGACGCGTCCCGCGGTCGAGGCGGGCGAGCGGCTCGGGTTCCTGCCCGGCAGCCTGTCGGACAAGATCGACCCGTACCTGCGGCCCCTCTACGACGCGCTGCACGACATGGTGGACGCCGAGTCGATCCCGCGGCTGATGGAGGCCGGGACCATCGAGGTGGCGCCGCTGGCCTACATGCGCGGCCGCACCCTCAACGACGCGTTCATCATCCTCGACGAGGCGCAGAACACCTCCGTCGAGCAGATGAAGATGTTCCTGACCCGCCTCGGCTTCGGCTCCAAGGTCGTCGTGACCGGGGRCGTCACGCAGGTGGACCTGCCGTCGTCGCAGACCTCGGGCCTGCGCGTGGTCGAGCAGATCCTGGCGGGTGTCGACGACGTCGCGTTCTGCCGCCTGACGTCGTCGGACGTGGTCCGGCACCGCCTGGTCAGCGAGATCATCGACGCGTACGCGCGCTGGGACAGGAGCTGAGGCGGCCATGAGCGTCGAGGTCAACAACGAGTCGGGCTACGACGTCGACGAGGCGGAGTTCGCCGCGCTCGCGCGCTACGTGCTGGACGAGATGCACGTGCACCCGCAGACGGACGTGTCGATCCTGCTGGTGGGCACCGACGTCATGACCGACCTGCACGTGAAGTGGATGGACGAGCCCGGCCCCACCGACGTGCTGTCGTTCCCCATGGACGAGCTGCGACCGGGCCGCGAGGGCGACCCGACGCCGGCCGGTCTGCTCGGTGACGTCGTGCTCTGCCCCGAGGTCGCAGCCCAGCAGGCCCGGACCGCCGGTCACTCGACGGCGGAGGAGCTGCTGCTCCTGACCACGCACGGGATCCTGCACCTGCTCGGCTACGACCACGCGGAGCCGGAGGAGGAGAAGGAGATGTTCGCGCTCCAGCGTCGGCTGCTGCTGACGTTCCTGGCGTCGCGATGACCGACATCCCCGCCGCGCTGCTCATCGTCGTCGCCGTCCTCGGCATCGCCACGGCCGCAGCGCTGTCCGCCGGCGAGGTGGCGGTGGTGCGGATCTCGCGCGCGTCGGTGGCCGAGCTGCTGGCCGAGSGGCACCCCGCGGCCGGYCGCGTGCGCGCCCTGACCGAGCACCCCACGCGGGTGGCCTCGGCCGCGGCGTTCGTGCGGCTGCTGGCCGAGATGACCGCGACCGTCTGCATCACGATCACCGTCGGCTCGACCGGGCTGGTGTGGTGGGCCGTGCTGCTGGTGGCACTCGCGGTCTGCGGCCTCGTGGCGTTCCTGCTGGTCCGGGTCAGCCCGCGCACGATCGGCCGGCAGCACCCGGTCGCCACCGTGACGCGGCTGTCCCGGGCGCTGGTCGCCGTGACCGCGGTCGCCGGGGGTCTGGGCGCCGTCGGGCGGCCGGGGGCAGGGTCGGCCGCCGAGGACGAGGA
>NZ_JBFULZ010000209.1:0-6876 GCF_054049635.1 Cellulomonas sp. P5_C6
CCTGCGGGCCGGCGCGGTGTCGGCAGTGCCGGCCCCCGCGGCCGCGGGGACGGTCCTGCGTACGTCGCCGGCGGTCGGTGTCCCGGTGCCGCCCGGGACCGTCGTCGGCCTCGAGGCAGCGTCCGGCACCACGATCGTGCCGCGCGTGGTCGGCCTGGGTCCCGACGCCGCCGAGGCGGCGGTCCGCGCGGCAGGCCTCGTGCCCGAACGCTCGGGCGGTGGGTCTGCTGCCGTGCTCGCGACGTCCCCGCCGGCCGACGTCGAGCTCGCCGTCGGCTCGGCCGTCGCCCTCGACCTCGGCACGCCCCCGCCGTCGCCCACGCCGTCCCCGACCCCGACGCCGAGCCCGTCGCCCACCGCGTCGCCGTCGCCGTAGAGGGACGACGCGGCGTCGTCGTCCCTCGGGGGCCCGGCGTACGTCGCGGCGTCGGGCGTCGTTCATCCGCGGTCCGGACCATCGCGTCCGACGTCCGGCGGCCGCCGACGCTCCCCTGCCCGAGGACGGAGACGACATGACGCTGCTCGACGAGCGTCCGGCGAGCATCCCGCCGACTCCCGAGCAGCCGGTCCGGCGCACGCTCACGTCCCGACCGTCGGGGGCGGACACCGCGTTCCGGCGGACCGCCTACGCGGCCGGCGGGGTGACCGTCGGGATCATGCTCGCGGTCGGGCTCTTCCTGTCGCTGCGGGCCAGCCAGGCGCTGCGCACGGCCGGCCTGTCCTTCCTGACCGAGCGCGAGTGGATGCCGGAGACCCAGCGCTTCGGGGTCGCCGCCGTGCTCTTCGGGACCGTGACGATCGCCCTCGTGGCCCTGGTCATCGCGTTCCCGCTGGCGCTGGGCACGGCGCTGCTGCTCTCCGAGGTCGTCGCCGGGCGCGCCCGGGCGGCCCTCGTCTCGCTGGTCGACCTCATGGCGGCGGTGCCCAGCATCATCTTCGGGCTGTGGGGCGTGTACTTCCTGCAGTCGGCCGTCATCCCGGTCTCGCGCTGGGTCTCGACGACCTTCGCGTTCGTCCCGTTCCTGGCCGTCACGGACGGCGAGGGCAAGGCGGTGTCCGACGCGAGCTTCTTCACGTCCTCCGCATTCATCGCCGGGATCGTCGTCGGGCTGATGGTGGTGCCCACGACGACGTCGATCATGCGCGAGTCGTTCTCGCAGGCGCCGGTCGGGGAGCGGGAGGGTGCCTACGCGCTCGGCGCCACCCGCTGGGGCGTCATCCGGACCGTCGTGCTGCCGTTCGGTCGCGGCGGGATCGTCGGCGGGACCATGCTCGGCCTCGGGCGGGCCCTGGGGGAGACCATCGCGGTCTACATGATCATCTCGCCGGTGTTCGTCATCAACTGGCAGGTGCTGCGCTCGGGGACCAACTCGGTCTCGGCCCTCATCGCGCTGCGCTACGGCGAGGCCAGCCCGTTCGGGCTCTCGGCGCTCATGGCCGCAGGTCTCGTGCTGTTCCTGGTCACGCTCGTCATCAACTTCAGCGCGTCGTCGATCGTCGCCCGGTCGCGCTCCGGCGCCCAGAGCCTGGGGTGACCCGATGACTGTGCAGACCCAGCCCGACACCGCCGCGCGCACCGAGACTCCCGTCAGCACCGGCCCGGTCGGTCCTCGTCGCGCGGTGCGGACGGCCACCCGGGTCGAGCGGTTCGACGTGCTCGGGGGCGCCGCGGCCGCCGTCGCCATCGCGACCCTGCTGTTCGGCTGGCTGACCCCCCTGCAGTCGGCGATCGGGTGGACCGTCGTCGCGCTGCTGGCGTTCATCGGGTGCTACGCGCTCCTGGTCTCGCTGCACGGCGACCGGCAGGAGGTGATGAACAGCGTCGTCACGGTGCTGCTGGCGACTGCCGGCGTGATCCTGTTCTGCGGGCTCGCGTTCATCGTGATCTACACGGTCGGGCGCGGACTGCCTGCCCTGCGCCACCTCAACCTCTTCACGCAGACGATGGAGCTGGCGGGACCGCTCGACCCGCTGACGGTCGGCGGCATCCGGCACGCCATCGTCGGCACCCTCATCCAGCTGGGCATCGCGCTGGTCATCTCGATCCCGCTCGGCGTGGCCACGGCCGTGTTCCTCAACGAGGTGGGCGGCCCGTTCGCGCGGTTCGTGCGGACCGTGACCGACGCCATGACCGCGCTGCCGTCCATCGTCGCCGGGCTGTTCGTCTACGCCTCCGTGATCCAGCTGGTCACCCACGAGCGCTCAGGCTTCGCCGCCGCCATCGCGATCACCGTGATGATGCTGCCGATCATCATCCGCTCGTCCGACGTCGTCCTGCGGCTCGTGCCGAACCCCCTGCGTGAGGCCTCCTACGCCATGGGCTCGAACCGCTGGCGCACCGTCTGGCACGTGGTGCTGCCGACGGCCCGGTCCGGTCTGGCGACCGCGGTGATCCTCGGCACGGCCCGCGGCATCGGCGAGACCAGCCCGGTCCTGCTGACGTCCGGCGTGACGTCGGTGATGAACACCGATCCGTTCCACGGCCCGATGATCTCGCTGCCCCTGCAGGTCTTCGACTTCGTCCGCTCGCCCGAGCCGGCCATGGTCGCGCGGGGCTTCGGCGCCGCGGCCGTGCTGATGATGCTGGTCCTGGCCCTGTTCGGCATCGCACGCGTCATCGGGGGCCGGGGTCCCGGCCAGCTCAGCGACCGCCAGCGCAGGCGAGCCCGGGAGCGGTCGGCGCGCGACGTCGCCCGCATCGACGCGAGCCACCTGACCCCACCCACCGACCAGGAGATCCCCCGATGAGCCGCCGACGCGTGGTGCTCGCCCTCGCTGCTGTCCTGGCCGTGCTCGGCGTCGTCGTGCCCGCGAGCGCCGCGCTCGCCGACGGGTACGTCCCCATCACGGGGACCGGGTCGACCTGGTCGCAGAACGCGTTGGACCAGTGGCGGCGCAACGTGGCCTCGAACTACGGGATGACCGTCAACTACTCGGGCGTCGGGTCGTCGCAGGGGCGGCGTGACTTCATCTCGGGCTCCGTCGACTTCGCGATCAGCGAGATCCCGTTCCAGACCTCGCCGGAGGACGGCTCGCCGCCCGAGCGCCCGGCGAACGGCTACGCGTACATGCCGATCGTGGCCGGCGGGACGTCGTTCATGTACAACCTCAAGATCGGCGGCAAGCAGGTGACCAACCTGCGGCTCTCCGGCGACACGATCACCAAGATCTTCACGGGTGCGATCACCTCGTGGGACGACCCGGCGATCAAGGCCGACAACCCGAGCCTGGCCATGCCCGCCCGGCCGATCGTGCCCGTGATCCGGTCCGACGGCTCCGGCACGACCGCGCAGTTCACGCTCTGGATGTCGAAGCAGTTCTCCAGCCTCTGGCAGACGTTCTGCGCGAAGGTCGGCCGGGCGTCCACGTGCGGCTTCACCTCGCAGTACCCGATCTTCGGCGGGGCCAAGGCACAGCGCGGCTCGGACGGCGTCTCGGGCTACGTCGCCCAGAACTACGGCGAGGGCGCCATCACGTACGTCGAGTACTCGTACGCGAAGAAGTCCGGCTTCCCCGTGGTCAAGGTGCTGAACGCCGCCGGCTACTACATCGAGCCCACCGCCCAGGCCGTCGCCGTGGGGTTGCTCGCCGCGAAGATCAACACCGATCCCGGGTCCCCGGACTACCTGACGCAGATCCTCGACGGTGTCTACAACAACGCGGACCCGCGGACGTACCCGCTCTCCAGCTACTCCTACCTGATCGTCCCGACGCAGGTGGCGGGGATCTTCACCGAGGTCAAGGGGCGCACGCTCGGCACGTTCGCCTCGTACATGATCTGCGAGGGCCAACAGCAGGCGGACAGCCTGGGGTACTCGCCGCTGCCCATGAACCTCGTGCAGGCGGCGGCGGACCAGATCAAGCGGATCCCCGGGGCCGACCCGGCGGGCATGGACCTGGCGACGTGCAACAACCCGACCTTCAAGCCCGGTGACAACCCGGCGAGCAACCAGCTGGCGGCCTCCGCGCCGCAGCCGGCCGCGTGCGACAAGAAGGGCGGCACCAGCCAGTGCACCACGGGGACCGGCGGCGCCCTGGCGCCGACAGCCGTCACTGCCGGGTCCGGCGGCGGGGGTGGCGCGGACGCGGCGGCGGATCCTGGCACGGGGGGTGCCGGCACGGGCGGCGCCGGTGACGGCGGTGCGGCGGCGGACGGCCCGGTCGACGCGGTCGCGTACGACGACCTCGGCCAGCCGATCGACTCGTCGGGCGGGGGCTCGGGCTCCGCGGTGTCGGCGGCCTTCGTGATGCCCGCGAGCGCGAGCCCGACGTGGGTGATGGTGGGCGCGGCGGTGCTGCTGCTCGCGGCGATCGCGCTCCCGCCCCTCGTCTMCCGGCGCCTGCGCAACGCCCCCACGGACGTCTGACCTCCTGCCGGACGGACGTGGGCAACGTGCACGGCTGACGTCGTTCCCGTCCCGTTCACCGTCGCTCCACCAGCGCCGCCCAGGGTTCGTATCGAGCGCGACACGCGCCCTCGGACGAGCACGGGAGCACTGTGAGCACCGCCGCACGAACCGCCCGGAACCTCTGGGGATCGACCGTCTTCCGGTCGACGGTCGTCGGGCTCGGCGTCGTCGGTGCCCTGCTCAGCACGGGCCTCCTGCTCCCGGACCAGGCGCGTGCCGACGACTCCTCGGCGGTCACGGTCACCGCAGCGCAGCAGGACCCCGACGCGGCGAACGCCCCGTTCCCGGACCTGTCCGTGACGGTCTCGCAGACCACCGACCTGATCAGCCAGGGCATCAAGCTCAAGTACTCCGGCGGTCGGCAGTCGTCGCAGCCGAACAACCAGGTCGCAGGCGCGAACTTCCTGCAGGTCCTCCAGTGCTGGGGCGACCTCCTGGACGCCGACGGCAACCCGGTGCTGGACGCGAACGGCCAGCGCCAGCCGGACCGGACGACGTGCCAGTACGGCGCGGGCCAGGCGCTCGGGCTCCCCGGGCAGTCCCGGACCTCGACGAGGTCGAGCGTGGAGAACGTCTCGCCCGAGGACGGCGCCTACCTCTACCCCGGCAACGGCGTCTTCGACCCGCCGCAGGTGTCCATCCCCTTCAGGTCGGTCACGGGCAAGACGCTGCAGACGATCGCCGGCGGCACGATCGTCTCGAGCGCCGACATCGACAACAACGAGTTCTTCACCAAGAACACCACCAACGAGCTCGACTGGGCGCCCTTCGGGGCCGCCGGCGCCGGGACCGCGACGTTCGAGGTGCAGACCAACATGCAGGCGCCCGGGCTGGGCTGCGGCAACCCGGTCACCACCCAGGACGGCTCGGTCGCCGGGCAGGCGTGCTGGCTCGTCGTGATCCCGCGGGGGGACCACGACCTGGGCGAGGCCTCGGTCACCAAGTCGGCGCTGCTGTGGGAGAACTGGACGCACCGGCTGGCCGTCCCGCTGCAGTTCAAGCCGCTCGGCGTGCGGTGCGCGCTCGGCGCGGCCGAGAAGGCGATGGCCGGCACG
The DNA here is from genome assembly GCF_054049635.1 of Cellulomonas sp. P5_C6. Lineage (NCBI taxonomy): Bacteria > Bacillati > Actinomycetota > Actinomycetes > Micrococcales > Cellulomonadaceae > Cellulomonas > Cellulomonas sp. P5_C6. The sequence continues at coordinate 5,465 of NZ_JBFULZ010000209.1, forward strand.
GAGCTGCTCGCGGCGGCGGTGGGGTCGTGGCAGCCGAAGCTGTGCGGCGCGGCGGGCGGCTCGATCTACAGCCTGATCGTCGCCAACGAGGCCGACCAGCTCGCGATCGCCGCCGGCACGAGCACGGCGCCGCTCGCCCTGACCACCCGGCCCCTCGGCGAGGACGCGACCGACGACCTCACCTATGCCCCCGTGGCGATCACCGGCCTGACCTTCGCCTTCGCGGTCGACCACGTCTCGGACGCCCTCAACCCCGGGGCCGTCCCGGACGACGTCAAGGTCCTCGACCACCAGCCCGTCACCACGCTGAACCTCACGCCCCGGCTCGTGGCCAAGCTGCTGACCAGCTCCTACGTGGCCTCGATCCCGCAGTACGCCGACGCGCCGTACCTCGCGTCGAACCCGCAGAACCTCACCAAGGACCCGGACTTCCTCGAGGTCAACGACCCGATGTGGAAGTACCAGAACCTCACGTCCCCGGCCCTCGCGGACGCCCTCGAGCCGCTCGGGCGGTCGGACTCGGCCGTGGCGATGTGGAACTACGTGCTGTCGGACCCCGAGGCGGTCGCGTTCCTGGCCGGCACGCCCGACCCGTGGGGCATGGTCGTCAACCCGTACAGCTCCACCGACGCCGCCAAGAACCCCAACGGCGTGCCCGCCACCTACCCCACCGACAGCTTCCCGAAGGCCGACCCGATCTCGGTCGACATCGTGAAGGACCCGGGCGGACTGAGCGAGGTCAACCTGGTCACCTGGCGGCCGTACGCCAACGACCTGGACACCGCCGGCTACTGGGTGCTCCGCGGCGACGGTCGCGTGCTGGGGCCCTGGGACGGGTTCGCGGTGCCGCACAAGTACACGGCCTCGGCCCGGGACCTGCCCGGCGCGCAGAAGCTGCTCGGCATCACGGGCACCGCGTCGGCCGCCAAGTACCAGGTCTACACGGCGGCGCTGCGCAACCCGGCGGGCGCCTTCGTGACGCCGACCACCGCGGCGATGGCAGCGGCGGCGGACGTGATGACGCCCACCAGCGCGCAACCGCAGGTGCGGTCGCTCGACCTCGCGTCCCCGGCCGTCAAGAAGGCCGCGGCCGCGTACCCGCTGACCTTGCCCRTCTACGCCGCCACGAATGCCGCCGCGGGCGACGCCTCGACCCGCGCGGCCTACGCGGCCTTCATCCGGTACGCGGCGGGCAACGGCCAGAAGCCGGGCACCGACGACGGCGAGCTCCCGCCCGGGTACGCGCCGCTGCCGGAGTCGTGGCAGACCGCGGCCCAGCAGGCGGCAGCGACCATCGCCGCCGGGGTGACCGCCGCGCCGGCGAGCGGCACCGGGACCGGGACGTCKACGCCTGAGGACCTCGCGTCCCCCGGGCTCGGTGACGGATCGAGCCCGGGCGGCGTCGTACCGCC
>NZ_JBFULZ010000210.1:0-6806 GCF_054049635.1 Cellulomonas sp. P5_C6
GCGCAGGCCCAGGCCGACGCCGCCGCGGCGGCCCAGGCGCAGGCGCAGGCCGAGGCCGACAAGGCCGCCCAGCGTGCCGCGTGGAAGCAGTCGCTGCTCGGGTACGCCAACGGCCGGATCCCCGACTCCGCGCTCTGCGGGGTCAGCTTCGACGCCTCGGTGCGGCTGCGGTGCGACGCCGCCGAGCAGCTCGAGGTGCTCAACACCGCCTACAAGGCCCAGTTCGGCACCGACCTCGAGGTCAACGACTCCTACCGGTCGTACGCCGGGCAGGTCCAGTGCAAGCGCACCAAGGGCTACCTGTGCGCGACCCCCGGCACCTCCAACCACGGCAGCGGCATCGCCGTGGACCTGGGTGGCGGCATCGACTCGTTCGGCACGGCCCAGCACCGGTGGATGGACGCCAACGCGCCCGGCCTGGAGTGGGTGCACCCCTCGTGGGCCGAGCGCGGCGGCAGCAAGCCCGAGGCGTGGCACTGGGAGTACGCGGGCTGATCGTCGGGCGTGCCTCGCGGCAGCGAACTGCCTGATCTTCGCCCCGCGAGCACGGACCGGACATCGCGCCGCGGCCCTACGATCGGGCGCATGAGCACCTCGGCCGAGCCGGGGCGGACCTGGCCCCTGGTGGGCCGTGCCGCCGAGCTCGACGACCTCGACAACCTGCTGTCGACCGCGGCCGACGGGGTCGGCGTGACGGTGCTCCTCGAGGGCGAGGCGGGCGTCGGCAAGACCAGTCTCGTCGACGCGATCCGCGGCTCCGCCAGGCTGCTCGACGTGGAGCTGCGCACCGCGCGGGCGTCGGCCATGCGCGCCTGGCCGTTCGCGCTGCTGGCCGACGCGCTGATCCAGGGTGCCGGCCGGAGCGCCGGCCGCGGCCCGGTCGAGACGGAGCTCGCCGACCTGCTGGACGCGATGTACGCCGACCCCTCGCACTCGGTCGCCCGGTACGACCGCGCCGCCGAGCTGTTCGCGGCCCTGCTGCGGCGGCGCGGCGACTCGCGGCCGTGGGCCCTGGTGCTCGAGGACGTGCACGAGGCCGACGCCGCCTCCCTCGAGGTCCTGCTGCAGCTCGCGCACGAGGGGGCCGTTCCCCGGGCCCTGGTGGTGCTCACCATGCGACCCGTGCCGTACCGGCCCGAGCTCGCGGAGGTGGTCGCCGCGTGGACCCGCGCCGGTGCCCAGTACCTCGAGCTGCGGCCGCTGAACGCCCGCGCCACCATCGAGCTGGCGGAGAACCTCGTCGGCGGACCCGTCGGACCCTCGCTGCGGGGCACCCTGGCGACGACGGGCGGCAACCCCCGGCTCGTCGCCGACGTCGTCCGGACCGCCCGGTTCGCCGGCGCCCTGGTCAATGCCGACGGCGTGCTCGACTCGACGGGCGTGCTGTGGCTGACGCCGCTCGACGAGGTGGTCCGGCGCCGGGTCGAGTACCTCGGTCCCGAGGTCCTCACCCTGCTCGGGCAGGCGTCCGTGCTGGGCACCTCGTTCGTCATCGCGGACCTGGCCACGCTGTCCGGCGATCCCGTGGCGGACTGCTGGCGCACGCTGCGGCACGGGTTGGCCGCCGGCGTGGTGCGGGCGCGCGGCGACCGGCTCGTGTTCGGGCACGACCTCGTGCGCGGCGCGCTGTACAACGGGCTCGAGCCCGACCAGCGGCGTGCCCTGCACGCGCGGGCGGCCTGGGCGCTTCGGCAGGCCGGTGCGCCGTCGCAGATCGTCTCCGGGCACCTCGAGCGCGCGCGCTGACCCGGGCTGCTGCTTACCGTGGGAGAGCGGGCCCTCGCCCGCGCCACCCGGCCCCAAGGAGCACCATGCCCACGCGCACCTCACGCACCGCCTGGAACGGCACCCTGCAGGAAGGCAGCGGCCAGGTCGAGCTGACCAGCTCCGGCGTCGCGACGTTCGACGTCTCCTTCCCCAAGCGCACCGCCGACGCCGCCGACGGCACGACGAGCCCCGAGGAGCTCATCGCCGCGGCGCACTCGTCCTGCTTCGCCATGCAGCTGTCCGGCGTCATCGCCGCGGCGGGCGGCACCCCGATCGCGCTCGAGGTGAGCGCCGACGTGACCCTGCGCCCCGACCCCGCCGGCGGCCTGCGCATCTCGGGCATCGTCCTGACCGTCCGCGGCGAGGTCGACGGGCTCGACGCCGACGGCTTCGCCAAGGCCGCCGAGACCGCCAAGGCCACGTGCCCGGTGAGCAAGGCCCTGACCGGCACGGACATCACGCTGAACGCCTCGCTGGCGTAGCCCGCTCCTGCCCCGAACGTCCGCACTCGATCGGCCCCTGTCCCTCTCGAGTGCGGACGTCCCGATGCTGGATGACGTTGCGTCCGCACTCGGTCGGCCTCCAGCCCCCACGAGTGCGGACGTCGCGGGTTCCACGCCTCGGCGACGTGTGCGGCGGATCGGGTCGCCGATGCGAGACTGCCCCCGTGGTGGCCGTGACCGAGACCCTGGCGGGGGATCCGCACCGACCCGACAGCGCCGACGTCAAAGCGGCGCTGCGGTCCGCGCTGCGCGGGGTCGTCGACGACAGCACGCGGCGCCGGGCCGAGTACTCGACCGACGCGTCCAACTACCGGGTGGTCCCGCAGGTCGTGGCGTTCCCGCGGGACACCGACGACGTGCTCGCGGCGCTCGAGGTGACGCGCTCGTTGGGCGTGCCGCTGACCGCTCGCGGCGGCGGCACCTCCGTTGCCGGCAACGCGGTCGGCACGGGCGTGGTGCTGGACTTCTCGCGGCACGTCAACCGGATCCTGGACATCGACCCCACCGCACGGACCGCCCGCGTCGAGCCCGGCGTGGTGATGGCGAGCCTGCAGAAGGCCGCCGCCCCGCACGGCCTGCGGTTCGGCCCCGACCCGTCCACCCAGGCGCGCGCGACGCTCGGCGGGATGATCGGCAACAACGCCTGCGGCCCCCGCGCGGTGGCCTACGGGCGGACCGCCGACAACGTGCTGGCGCTGGACGTCGTGGACGGGACCGGTCGCCGGTTCGAGGCCCGGTCGGGTGCGGGTGCGCTCGACGTCGTGCCTGGCCTCGATCAGCTGGTCCGCGGCAACCTCGACATCCTGCGGACGGAGCTGGGCCGCTTCGGCCGGCAGGTCTCCGGCTACTCGCTCGAGCACCTGCTGCCCGAGAAGGGGACCGACCTGGCCAAGGCGCTGGTCGGCACCGAGGGGACGGTCGCGACGCTTCTCGGCGCGACGGTGCGGCTGGTCCCGATCGCCGCGGCGCCGGTGCTCGTCGTGCTCGGCTACCCGGACATGCCCACGGCCGCCGACGCCGTCCCCGCGCTGCTCGCGCACGCGCCGCTGGCCATCGAGGGCATGGACTCGCGGCTGGTCGACGTGGTCCGCCGCGTCAGGGGCGCCGCCGCCGTGCCGCCGCTGCCCGCGGGGGGCGGCTGGCTCATGGTCGAGGTGGGCGGCGACACGCTTGACGAGGCGCTGGACCGGGCGCGCGCGCTCGCCTCCGACGCCGGCACCGACGCCGTCGGCCTCTTCCCGCCCGGGCCCGAGGCCGCCGCGATGTGGCGGATCCGGGAGGACGGTGCCGGGCTCGGGGGGCGGACCCCGTCGGGCGAGCAGGCGTGGCCCGGGTTCGAGGACTCCGCGGTCCCGCCCGCACGGCTCGGGGCGTACCTGCGCGAGCTCGAGGCGCTCATGGCGTCGCACGGCGTCGACGGCCTGGCCTACGGGCACTTCGGCGACGGCTGCGTGCACCTGCGGCTCGACATCCCGCTCGAGCGGTCCGGCAACCCGCTGCGCGCGTTCATGACGGACGCCGCGGCCCTCGTCGCGACCCACGGCGGCTCCCTGTCGGGGGAGCACGGCGACGGCCGCGCGCGCTCGGAGCTGCTGCCGGTCATGTACTCGGAGCAGGCGATCGGCCTGTTCGGGGCCTTCAAGGACCTGCTCGACCCGCACGACCTCCTCAACCCCGGCGTGCTGGTCCGGCCCCGCCCGCTCGACGCCGACCTGCGCCGCCCGTGGGCCCGGCCGCTGCTGGCCGACGGCCACGGGTTCTCGTTCGCGCACGACGCCGGCGACCTCACGACGGCCCTGCACCGCTGCGTCGGCGTCGGCAAGTGCCGGGCCGACAGCACCGCGACGGGCGGGTTCATGTGCCCGTCGTACCTGGCGACGAAGGACGAGAAGGACTCGACCCGCGGCCGCGCGCGCGTGCTCCAGGAGATGGCGAACGGCACCCTGGTCACCGGGGGCTGGGGCTCGCCCGAGGTGCACGACTCCCTCGACCTCTGCCTGTCGTGCAAGGCATGCTCGTCGGACTGCCCCGCGGGCGTCGACATGGCTCAGTACAAGTCGGAGATCTTGCACCGTACATATCGCGGGAAGCTGCGTCCGACCTCGCACTACGCGCTCGGCTGGCTGCCCCGCTGGGCCCGGCTGATCACCGGCATCCCGGGCCTCGCGGCGCTGACCAACGCGGTGCTCGGCGTCCGGCCGATCGCCAAGGTGGTGCTCGCCGGGGGCGGGATGGACACCCGTCGCCAGATGGTCACGTTCGCCCGGCAGCCGTTCCGGGCCTGGGTCCGCGGCGAGGGCCGCTCCGCGGTGACGCTGACCGGCCGCGACGACGGCGACGTCCGCCCGAGCGAGCGGCCCGGCCACCAGTTCCTCGGCCGTCCGGGCAAGGGCACCGGGAGCTCCGCGGGCAAGCGTCCGCGGGTGGTGCTGTGGACGGACTCGTTCTCGGACACCCTGTCGCCCTCCGTGGCGCAGGCGGCCGTCGCGGTGCTCACCGACGCCGGCTACGAGGTGCTCGTGCCGCGGGACGACGCGTGCTGCGGCCTGACCTGGATCAGCACCGGCCAGCTCGACGGCGCGAAGAAGCAGCTCACGCACCTGCTCGGCGTGCTCGGGCCGTTCGCGGTCAACGGCATCCCGATCGTCGGCCTCGAGCCGTCCTGCACGGCGGTGCTGCGCTCGGACCTGCTGGACCTGCTCCCCGACGACCCGCGCGCGGTCGCCGTGGCGCGCGAGACCCGCACGCTCGCGGAGCTGCTCACGGCGCCCGCGCCGATCGGCCCCGGCGACCGCTGGCAGGTGCCGGACCTGTCCGACGTCACGGCAGTCGTGCAGCCGCACTGCCACCACCACTCGGTGATGACGTGGACGGCAGACCGCCGCCTGCTCACCGACGCGGGGGCGCAGTTCTCCGCGCTGGCCGGCTGCTGCGGGCTGGCCGGGAACTTCGGCATGGAGAAGGGCCACTACGACGTGTCGGTCGCGGTGGCCGAGAACGCGCTGCTCCCGGCCCTGCGCGACGCCGCCCCCGGGGACGTCTACCTGGCCGACGGGTTCTCGTGCCGGACCCAGGCCGACCAGCTCGCGGGCGTGCAGGGGATCCACCTGGCGGAGCTGCTCGCCGCCCACCTGCCGGCGCGGACGTCGGTGGACACGTAGGCCCGAGCGGACCAGGCTGGGCGGCATGCTCGTCGCCTTCTCCGTCGCCCCGCTCGGTGCGGGCGAGTCCGTGACCGCCGCCGTCGCCGATGCCGTGCGCATCGTCCGCGAGTCCGGGCTCCCCCACCGCACCGACTCGATGTTCACGACGATCGAGGGGGAGTGGGACGAGGTCATGGACGTGGTGAAGCGGGCCACGGAAGCGGTCGGGCGGCACGGCAACCGGGTCAGCCTGGTGCTCAAGGCCGACATCCGCCCGGGGCACGTCGGAGAGCTCACGGGCAAGGTGGCACGGGTCGAGGCCGCGCTCACGAACGAGTGACGAACGCGACGTTCCGGACGCCGGGCCCCGGGGCATCCGGGTGATGTGACCGATCTCCTGCGACGCGTTCCGACGGACGGGCTGACGGCCCCAGCGCGCTGTGGGACAGTGTGGTCGCGAGCGCGCCGGACGGGTGCGTGGACGCCCGACAGGTACGCGGAAGGCCAGGACAGATGCCCATCTTCGAGCTCGACGAGGGCCGGCCCCGCCTCGTCCAGCCGATGCAGCCGCTGACCGGATCCTTCGCCCAGGAGTGCGCGTCGCTGCTGACCCACCACCTCGCCGCCATCGCCGGCGAGCCCCTCTTCGCGGTCCGTTCCCGCACGGGTGCGCCGGACCACGCTGACCTGCCCGAGCTGCTGGCGCTGGACGCCACCGGCCGCGCGGTCGTCGTCGACGTGGTCCAGGTGGTCGACGACGACGCGGTCATCGCGGCCCTGCGGCACGCGGGTGCGGCGTCGCGGATGACGACGACCGACCTGGCCCGGGCCTACCACCCGGACCCCAGCCGCTTCGCGGTCGACTTCGCGGCGTTCCGCGAGCAGGCCGCCTACGGCACGCAGACCAACCGGCGCGAGGGCGTGCGGCTGGTGCTGCTGTGCTCGGAGGTCGCGGCCGAGGCGGGCGACACCCTGGGCTTCCTGCGCGGGCCCGGCCGGCACGTGGACGTGCTGCAGGTCGGTGTCGTGCGGGGTGTCGACGACCGGCGCCTGCTGGACGTCTCGCCGCTGGCCACGCACGAGGGCGCGCGCCGGTCCGTCGAGCCGACGGCCCTGCGGCTGGTCCGCTCGAGCGAGGGCTTCACGGCGAACGTGCCGTACGAGCCGCGGGTGACGCCGGGGACCCCCGGCGGCGGCGCACGCAAGCCGGCGTCGGGCGAGCTGCGGGCGGTCACCGCCCCGCCCGAGAACCCCGGTCCTCCCGCACCGACCCCGCTGCGTGCGCCCGAGCACGTTGCCGAGGACAAGCCGCTCACCACGGCGACCGTGCAGGAGGCGCCGACGACGCTGACCCCGGTGGTCGGCCTCCGGTTCGGCGCCGACCAGGTGGTGC
>NZ_JBFULZ010000211.1:0-6806 GCF_054049635.1 Cellulomonas sp. P5_C6
CCTCGGGGGCGGCCGGCTCCGGGGGCGCGACGAACACCGGCCCGGGCCGGCTGGGGGGCGCCTCCGGAGCGACCGCCGTCACGCCGCGGTGGCGGGTGGGCTCGTCGGCGCCCGGTGGGACCGGGCCGGCAGGGCCGGCCTGCTCGCCCGGAGCGGCAGGGGCGACCGAGACGATCGAGCGCAGGCGCGTCGCGTCCTCCCGGCCGCCGTCGGGCGAGAGGGCCGGCGTGTCGCGGGACTCGCCCGCGTCGGGCTCGTCCGTCAGGTCCAGCGGCGTGATCGGCAGGCGCAGGTCGGCCTCGACCTGCTGCAGCGCGCGGGCCACCGCGGCAGCGGACTCGAACCGGCGTGCGGGGTGCTTCGCCATCGCGCGCTCGAGCAGGTCCTGCAGTCCCCAGGGGACGTCGTCGCGACCGGTCGGGGGCAGCGGCGACCGCTCGATCCGGGAGACCAGCTGCTGCGCGGTGTTCTCGCCGCCCGGCACCTCGAACGGGGTGCGCCCGGCGAGCAGGGAGTAGATCGTCGCCGCCAGCGAGTAGACGTCGGAGCGCTCGTCGCCCGTCGGGTGCTCCCCCAACAGCTCGGGCGGCGACCACGGGATGGACATCCCGACGGTCGCGCCGGCGCCGTGGCCCGTGGTCGCGGCGATGCCGAAGTCGGTCAGCGCCGGCCAGCCGAAGTCGGTGGTGAGCACGTTGGCGGGCTTGATGTCGCGGTGCAGGATGCCGGCCCGGTGCGCGGTCTCGACCGCCGACGCCAGCCGCACGCCGATGCGCAGGGCCTCGGCGACGGAGATCCGCTCGTGCCGGTACCGCTCGGCCAGCCCGGGGCGCGAGCAGTACTCCATGACCAGGAAGGGCCGGCCGTCGGCCGCGATGGCCGCGTGGTAGATCGTGACGATCGAGGGGTGGTGCGACAGCTGGGCCATGAGGTTGGCCTCCTGCTGGAACCGCGCGCGCACCTCGTCGTCGAGGCTCCCCGCCAGCAGGACCTTGACCGCCACCTCACGCCGCGGGAGCTCCTGCTGGTACAGGAAGACGTCCGCGAAGCCGCCGAGGCCGAGGACCCGCAGGTACTCGTAGCCCGGCAGGCGGGGCGGGGTCGATGCTTCGCGGCGTGCGGTCACGAACCCCGCTCCACCGAGAACGTCACGCCGTCGCCGAGGTCGACGACCTCGTCGACGCCGACGACGCTGGGCTCGCCSGGGTGCAGCCGGCGWGCGCCCTCRCCGGGCCGTGCGACATGGAYGCCGTTGGTCGAGTCGAGGTCGGTGACCACGACGTGSTCGCCCTCGACSCGCACCTCSGCGTGCGTCCGCGAGATGTCCTGCTGCGGGCTCGGCACGGTGATGAGGCGCGGCAGCTCGCGGTTGGTCACGCGGGCCACCTGCGGCGCGCGGCCCAGCAGCACCGCGCGGTCCAGGGGCACGACGAGGCCGGTCGACAGCACCAGCCGCGCCGCCGTCTGCACCGCCGCGGGCACCCGGAACGGACCGGGGACCTCGTCCGACGCCCACGACGGGAGCTGCTCGCGGATCTCGGCCAGGTCCGTCGACAGGATCGTCAGGCCGTCGTGGTCGTCCAGCGACGCGCCGCCGACCGGGACCGGCGCCGACGGAGCCTCGACGGTCTCCGCCGCCGTGGCCCCGAACGCCGGCCACGTGAGGAAGGACTCGGCCGCGGCGACGACGCCCGACGGGTCGGCGTGCTCGTCCTGCTCGGACTCGACGTCGGACTGAGCCTGGCCCTCGAGGGGCACCAGCTCCACGGTCGTCGGCTCGTCCCACACGGCGTCGTCGACCGGCTGGGGCGTCGCGTCCGCGTCCGCCACCACCTCGGGCTCGACGGGCTGCTCCTCGTCGGCGGCCTCGACGACCGGCTCGAGAGCGACCGGCTCGAGAGCGACGGGCTCGAGAGCGACCGGCTCAAGAGCGACGGGCTCGACGGGCTCGACGGGCAGGTCGTGCTCGACGGCGACAGGCTCGGCCGGCTCGGTCTCGACGGCAGGCTCGGCGGCCGGCGCGACCGCGGTCTCGACGACGTCCTCGCGCGTGGTCAGGCCGACGTGCACCCGCGAGGCCAGCACGACCCCGTCGGCCAGCGGCAGGCTCCCGGCGTCGACGGCCGGGCCGTCCACCTGCACGACGACGTCGGAGACCCCGTCGAGCACACGCTCGGTCCAGGTGCTGACCTCGCCGGAACGCCAGACGTCGCGCCGGCCGCCGACCTCGACGACGACCTCCACGTCGCCGCGCAGGGCGGCGTGCACGCGCTGCCCGTCGACCGACACGACGGCGAACGGCGGCAGGCCGCCGAACCCGTCGCGGGCCAGCAGGGCGAGCGCGGAGAAGACACCCTCGCCGGTCTCGTGCCACAGGGCACGCACGGTCGAGGCGGCGGTGGTGGGGCCGAGCAGCGCCACGAAGCCGGGCCGGACCACGGCGGTCCAGCCGCCGGCGGAGTACTCGGGCACGCTCATGACGGCTTCTCCTCGTTCGGTGTCCTCGCGCCGCGCGCGCCGGGGTCGGTCGTGGGCACCGAGCGGCGCGGGACCGTGGCGCCGTCGAGCATCTCGTCCCACACGTGCTGGCCGAGCTCGGCGCCGGTGCGCGGGACGGTGATGTGCACGTCGTCGTGGGCGCCGGCCGCCGTGGCGACGTCGACGACGACCGCGCTCACGTTGTCGCGCGCGCCGTGCTCGAGCGCGAGCCGGACCAGGTCCGCGGCGGCGTCCTGCGGGTCGCCGATGCCGGCCAGGACCCGGGCGAGGACGTCGTCGTCCAGCTCCCGTGTCAGTCCGTCCGTGCAGATCAGCAGGCGGTCGTGCAGCCCGGCGGGCAGGAGCCAGTACTCGGGCTCGGGCGGGTCGCCGGTGCCGAGCGCGCGGGTCAGGACGTGCCGGTCGGGGTGCGTCGCCGCCTCGGCCAGATCGATCTCGCCCAGGTCCAGCAGCTCCTGGACCACCGAGTGGTCCACGCTCACCTGCTCGAGCTCGTCGCCGGTCCACAGGTACACGCGCGAGTCGCCGACGTTGAACACGAGCCAGTAGGAGCCGCCGTCGTGCTCGGTGACGGCGACACCGGCGACGGTGGTGCCGCCCTGGCGCCCGCCGGTGAACTCGGTGCGGATCCGGGCCGCGGTGCGGTCGAAGCACGCGTGCACGTCGTCCGCGGTGGCCGCGGCCTGCCCGGCCAGCTGCGCGAACTCCTCGACGGCGATCCTGCTGGCCAGGTCACCCGCGTCGTGGCCGCCCATGCCGTCCGCCACGAGGAACACGGGCGGATACGCCAGCAGGGCGTCCTCGTTGACCTCGCGGACCAGGCCGCGATCGGTCGCCGACCCCCACGACGTGCGCACGCGACCCCCTTGTCCTCGGCCAGGCCCCGGAGGGTGCCTCACTCCATCATCGGCGCACATCGTGCCGCACGTGAGTGCTTCGTACACAACGCGCCCGTTCCGTGATCAGATCCCGAGCTGGAAGACCCCCCAGTACGCGAGCACGACGAGGAGCACCACCGAGCCGACGACACCGGCCCACAGGACCGCGGCCCGCACGACGCCCGGCGCAGGGTGCCCGCCGTCGTGCCGGACCCGGCGGCACCGGCGCAGCAGGAGGACGCCCACGACGACCACCGCGATGCCGAGCACGCGCACCGCGAGCCAGCCGCCCTGCACCACGAGGTCGTTGCGCTGGTAGTCGAGTGCGAGGCGGGCGACCGACACGATGTACCAGACGAGCCCGACGACGGTGAGGATCGCCCCGAACCCGAGGGCGACGAGCATGGGCAGGACGCCGCGGGCGAACCGGGGTCCGGGGACCGTGACGGCGGCCCCGCGTCGACGTCGGACCTCGCCGGTCCCCGCCTCGACGCCGCGCGCCACGAGCAGCGCGAGCGGCCCGAGCACGATGAGCGCCACCGCGGCCACGGCGAGCGCGACGACCATGTCGCCGTTCCCGAACCACCGGGGCTCGGGGACGGGCGCTGCCACGTACGTCTGCACGGGCTGCGCGCCGGCGATCCGGGGCGCTGCGTCGGCGGTCGCGTGCATGCCGAGCACCCAGCCGGACAGGTCCGTCAGGAAGTCGGGGTCCACCTCGCCGTCCACGCGGATGCCGTGGTTGGCGCCCTCGTAGTACCGCACCGTCACGTCGCCGTTCCCGGCGATCGCGGTGTCCCGCAGGACCTGCTCGGCGCCCTGGATGGTGGGCATCGAGGCGTCGCCGGTCCCGTACACGACGAACACCGGCTGGCGCATCTGCCGCTGGTACGGGGTCACGTCGAAGTCGGCGTACTCGAACCCACCGCCGGGCAGCGACATGCCGACGGCCCGCGGGATCGCCCGGAACACGCCGTGCGGGACGCCGGTGTTGCGCAGGTAGGAGTCCACCGCGAAGGCGGCCTGCTCGCGCGGCGGGACCACGGGTGAGGAGACCAGCACCACGAAGGCGATCGACGGGTCCTGCGCGCCCATGATCGGGGCGATCCAGCCGCCCTCGCTCTCGGCGTAGATGCCGACCCGGTCGGGGTCGACACCGGCGCGGGACTGCAGGAGCCGGACCGAGGCGTCGTAGTCGGCCGCCATGAGCGGGTAGTCCCGGTGCCGCGTGGTGTAGGTGTCCAGCCGCTTGTTGGGCACCATCGCGACGATCCCCGACGCCGCCAGCGCGTGCGCCTGCGCGAGGAACGCGGTGTCGTACCGGCCCGTCCCCGCGCCGTGCACGAACACGACCCCGGGCAGCGGTCCCTCGGCCCCGATCGGCTCGCTGATCTGCGCGTCGACCGTCGTGCCGTCCAGCTGCACCGTGACGATCGACGTGCGGACCTCGTAGGTGGGCACCGCGGGCGCGTTCCCGATCGCGGTYGACGTCGTCTCGACCGTCAGCGGGTCGGACAGCGGGACGGGGTCCCACTGCGGGCCCATGACCGCCCCGAGGATCGCGAGCAGGAGGACGCCGACGGCCGTGCTGGCGACGACGCGGTACCACCGGCCGACGTGCCGCTCGACGTCCGGTGTGCTGGCGCGCACGGGGGTGCGCTCGTCCGACCTCAGCATCCTCAGAAGCCCAGCTTTCCGAGCTGCTTGGGGTCGCGCTGCCAGTCCTTCGCGACCTTGACGTGCAGGTCGAGGTAGACGCGCGCGCCCAGCAGCGCCTCGATGCCACGGCGCGCCTGGCTGCCGACGTCGCGCAGCCGCGCTCCGCCCTTGCCGATGATGATCGCCTTCTGGCTGTCCCGTTCGACGAACAGGTGCACGCGCACGTCGAGCATCGGCACGCCGTTCGCGGCCGGCTCGTCGCGCTCCACGATCTCGTCGACGACCACGGCGAGCGAGTGCGGGAGCTCGTCGTGCACGCCCTCGAGCGCGGCCTCGCGGACCAGCTCGGCGACCATGACGGCCTCCGGCTCGTCGGTGAGCTCGCCCTCGGCGTACAGCGGCGTGCCCTCCGGCAGGTGCCCGATCAGCACGTTCTCCAGCACGTCCACGTTGTACCCCGACGTCGCGGAGACGGGCACGATGTCCGCCCACTCCCCCAGGGCCTGCACCGCCATGAGGTGCTCGGCGAGCTTCCCCTTGCCCACGAGGTCCGCCTTCGTCACGACGGCGACCACGGGCGTCCCGCGACCGTCGCGCGCCAGCTCCGTCATCTGCTCCGCGATGAACCGGTCGCCGGGGCCCACGCGCTGGTCCGCCGGCAGGCAGAAGCCGACCACGTCGACCTCGGTGAGCGTGTCCTTGACCAGGGCGTTGAGCCGCTCGCCCAGCAGGGTGCGCGGCCGGTGCAGCCCGGGGGTGTCGACGAGGATCAGCTGCGCGTCGGGCCGGTGCACGATGCCGCGCACGGTGTGCCGGGTGGTCTGCGGGCGCCCGGACGTGATGGCCACCTTCTGACCGACCAGCGCATTGGTCAGCGTCGACTTGCCGGCGTTCGGCCGCCCGACGAAGCAGGCAAACCCCGAGTGGAAGGTGTGGGAGGCGGTCATCGGGTGGCTCCGTGGGTATCGGTCGGTACGGGGGTGTCGGCGTCGACCACGCTGACCAGGACGGTGGCGAGCCGACGGCGCCGGCCCTCGACCCGGTCGGCGACCAGGTGGAGCCCGTGGATGTCTCCGGCGGACCCGGGCAGCGGGACCTTGCCCAGCGCCTTGGCCAGCAGCCCGCCTGCGGTGTCGACGTCCTCGTCGTCCACCTCGAGGTCGAACAGCTCGCCCAGCTCGTCGCGGCCCAGCCGGGCGGGCACGCGGAACACCCCGTCCCCGAGGTCCTCGACCACGGGTGCGGTGGGGTCGTGCTCGTCGGTCAGCTCGCCGACGATCTCCTCGAGCGCGTCCTCGATGGTGACCAGCCCGGCGATGCCGCCGTACTCGTCGACCACCATGGCGATGTGCGACGCGCCGTCCTGCAGCTCGCGCAGGAGCTCGTCGACGGGCTTCGACTCCGGCACGAACACCGCGGGCCGGGCCAGGGAGGAGGCCGGTGCGTCGAGCATCGCCTCCTGCTTCTGCCGGTCCGAGCGGCCGGCCGGCGCGATCGGCAGCCGACCGACCACGTCCTTGAGGTACAGCACCCCGCGCAGGTCGTCGACGGACTCGCCGGTCAGCGGCACCCGGGAGAACCCGGACCGCAGGAGCAGGGCGAGCGCCTTGCGCAGCGGGGTGTCCTCGGGCGCGGTCACCATGTCGGTGCGCGGGACCATCACCTCGCGCGTGAGGGTGTCGCCCAGCTCGAGCACGGACCGGAACATCTCCCGMTCCTCGTGCTCGATCGCCTCCGACTCGCTCACCCGCTGGACCATGTCCCGCAGCT
>NZ_JBFULZ010000212.1:0-6757 GCF_054049635.1 Cellulomonas sp. P5_C6
GCGCGCGGCCCGGGTGCTCGCCGCGGCGGGGGCCGCGGTGGCCGTGCTCTCGGGCGCGCTGACCCCCGTGCTGCTGCTCGCGCACGGCGCCGGCGACTCCCCCGGCTTCCGCCTCGGGGCCGCCCGGGACCTGCTGGTCGGGACCCCGTGGGGTCACCTCTGGCTGGCCCGGGAGCTCGCGCTCGTGGTCGCCGCCGTCGTGCTGTGGCGGTGGGCGGGCACGCGAGACGGGTCCCCGCGGGCGGTCCGGGTGGCCGTCGTGGCGATGGCGGCCGTGGTGGGTCTCGAGGCCGTGGCGGGGCACGCCGCCACGCTCCCGGTCCGCTCCGTCCCGGCGGCGGTCGCCTCGGCGGGTCACCTCGTCGCGGCCGGCGTCTGGGCCGGCGGCCTGGCCGTGCTGGCGGTCTGCCTGGTGCCGCTGATGCGTCGGGACACCGTCGCGAGGGGCGAGCTCGTGGCCTCGGCGTTCCGGGCGTTCAGCCCCGTAGCGGCGGTCGCCGCCGGGGTCCTGGTCGCCACCGGCCTCTACGAGGCGGGCCGGCACGTCCCCTCCCTCGGGTCGGTGCCGACGACCGTCTACGGCGGCGCGGTCGCGGTCAAGGTGGCACTGCTCGCCGCCGCGCTGGCGCTGGCGGGGATCAACACGTTGCTGGTGAACCCGGACCTCGCAGCGCCCGTCGGCCGGGCCCTGCGCCGCCCGACCGGCTGGACCCCGGTCCCCCTGCGCCGGTTCCCCGTGCTGGTGGCGGCCGAGGTGCTGGTCCTGGTCGCAGCGGTCGGCGCGGCGGCCGTGCTCACGTCGGTGCCGACGTCGCGCGAGGTCGCCTCGGCCACCCGGGACACCACCGTGCACGCCGCCAACACCGACGGGCTGTTCGTCACGTTCGAGCTGGTGCCCGCCGGGCCGACCACCAGCCGGCTCGTCGTGCGGCTGCGCTCGACCCTCAAGCCCGAGCCCGCCCCGGTCAGCGCCGTCGAGGTGCTGCTCGAGGGACCGGGCGGGGCGACCCGCGCCGTGCTCGACCCCGTCGAGCCGGGCCGGTACGAGGCCGAGACCACCGCCCCGACGCCCGGCGACTGGACGGCCGTGGTCGCCGTGCAGCGCGGCGACCTCCCGATCACGGTGACCCAGGTCGCGTGGACGGTCGCCGAGCCTGCGCCGGACCGCGCGGGACCGCTCGAGCTCGCGACGACCGKCCTGGCGCTCCTGCTGCTCGTCGGCACGGCCGGCGCGGTCGTCCGTGCGCGTCGACGGACGGACCTCGATGCGCCGACCGGTTCTGAGCCGCTCGTCGACTCGAGCGCCGGAGGCCCGCGATGAGGCGCGTCGCCGCGGTCGTCGCGGTCCTCCTCGCGCTCGTCCTGGCACCCACCGCGGCCCCGGCGGCRGTGCCGGCGACGGGCGGGATGACCTCCGTGGTGGTCACCCTGCGGGCCCGGGCCGACCTGTCCGACGTCCGCGGCGCCACCCGTGCGGCGCGCCTGCGCACCGTGGTCGCCGCGCTGCAGGCCCGCGCCACCACCGCGCAGGCGCCCATCCGGAGCATGCTCCGCACGCGCGCGGCCCAGGGCGAGGTCGCCGACGTGACCCCGCTGTGGATCGTCGACGCCCTCTCGGTCACCGCGACGCCCGCCGTCATCGCCGCCCTCGCCGCGCGCCCCGACGTCGCGGCCGTCACGCCCGACGAGATCGTCGTGGTCCCCGCCGCCGGACCGCCGGAGCCCAACGTCGCCGCCGTCCACGCCCCGGCCCTGTGGGACCTCGGGCAGACCGGCCAGGGAGTCGTGGTCGCCACGCTGGACAGCGGGGTCGACCTCGCGCACCCCGACCTCGCGGGGCGGTGGCGCGGCGGGACCAACAGCTGGTTCGACCCGTACGGCGAGCACCCCACCACGCCCACGGACGTCACCGGCCACGGCACCGCGACGACCGGCGTGATCCTCGGCGGCGACGCGGGCGGGTCCTCGATCGGCATGGCCCCGGGCGCCACCTGGATCGCGGCCCGGATCTTCAACGACCGCGGCGCCGCCACCTCGACGGCGCTGCACCAGGCGTTCCAGTGGCTGCTCGACCCGGACCACGACCCGAGCACGGCCGACGCCCCGCAGGTGGTCAACGGCTCCTGGTCGATCGGCGCGGGACCCGGCTGCGACCTCTCCTTCCAGCCCGACGTCCAGGCCTTGCACGCGGCCGGCATCCTGCCGGTGTTCGCCGCCGGCAACTTCGGCCCCGGCGACTCGAGCAGCGTCAGCCCCGCCAACTATCCCGAGTCGCTCGCGGTCGGCGCCGTCAGCGGGGACGACCTCGTCTACTCGGCCGGCAGCCGCGGACCGTCGACGTGCGGCGGCCGGGCGTCGACCTTCCCGGACCTGGTCGCACCGGGCGTCGACGTGCTCACCACCGACCGGTACGGCCTGTACCAGCTCGCCACGGGGACCTCGATGTCGGCCCCGCACGCGGCGGGGGCGCTCGCGCTGCTGCTCGGGGCGATACCGGGGCTCCCGGTCGAGCAGCAGCGTGCCGCCCTGACCGGCACCGCGGTCGACCTCGGACCCGTCGGGCCGGACCCGGCCTACGGCGCCGGGCGGCTCGACGTGGCGGCCGCGTACCAGTGGCTGCTGAGCCAGCCCGACCTCACCGTCGCGGTCGACCCGTCCGCGACGAGCGCGGACCGCGGCTCCACCGCCACCGTCACGGTCCGGGTGTCACCCGTGAACGGGTTCGACGACGACGTCACGCTCGCCCTGTCCGGGGTGAGCGCCGCCCAGGCCTCCTGGACGTTCACCCCGCCGGTCCTCGTCGGCGGCTCGGGCACGTCCGAGCTGGCCCTGAACCTGTCGCCGACGCTGCCGCCGGGCGCGTACCCGCTCGTCGTCTCCGCCACCGCCGGGGCCACCACCAAGACCTCCGCGCTCGCCCTCACGGTGACGATCCCGCCCGGCACCGACGTGACCGGTCCCACGACGAGCGCCCTGACGCTGACCGGGTCGCCGACCAACGGCACCGTGGACGTCGCCCTGCACGCCGTGGTCGACGACGTCGCCACCGGCGGCTCGGTCGTCACCGACGCCGAGTACTACCTCGACAACGTCGGCACCGACGGCACGGGGACGCCCCTCGTCGTCGGCTCCGCCGGGTCCGTCGACGCGACGATCCCGGTGGCGGCGTTGGCGAACGGGTCGCACACGATCTCGGTGCACGGCAGGGACGCGGCCGGGAACTGGGGACCGTTCGCCACCGGGACCCTGGTCGTGGACAAGGTCCGCCCCGTGATCTCCGCCCTGACCGCCACCCCGAACCCCACCCTCGGCGCCACCACCATCACCTTGACCGGCACCGCCACCGACACCTCCACCCTGACCCGCGCCGAATGGTTCCGCGGCACCGACCCCGGMCTCGGCCAGGCCACCCCCATGACCATCACCGGCACCGGCCCCTACACCCTGACCACCAGCATCGACGTCACCACCTGGAACGAAGGCGCCTACCCCCTGAGCGTGCGCACCCGCGACACCGCCGGCAACTGGTCCACCACCGCCACCACCGTGAACGTRCGCACCCCCGTCGTGCTGTCCACCTTCGGCAACACCAACCCCCCCGGGGTCACGGGCACCGCCGACGACGCCGACCTGTACACCTGGAACGGCACCACCTACACCCGCACCCGCGACGTCACCGCCACCCTGACCCTGCCCACCGGCGCCAACGTCGACGGCCTCGACTGGATCGACACCACCCACTTCTACCTGTCCTTCGCCGGCGACGTCGCCATCCCCAACCTCGGCACCGTCCAGGACGAAGACGTCGTCTACTACAACGCCGGCACCTGGTCCGTGTTCTTCAACGGCACCGCCCACGGCCTGACCGTGGCCAACCTCGACCTCGACGCCATCAGCATCGTCGGCACCACCCTGTACTTCTCCACCCTGGGCAACACCAACCCACCCGGSGTCACCGGCACCGCCGACGACGCCGACATCTACTCCTGGAACGGCACCAGCTACGCCCGCGTCATCGACGCCACCGCGATCGGACTACCCGCCGCCACCAACGTCGACGGCTACGTCCGACGCGACGCCACCCACTACCTGCTGTCCTTCTCCACCCCCACCACCACCGTCCCCACCCTGGGCACCACCCAGGACGAAGACATCATCGCCAACAACGCCGGCACCTGGACCACCCTGTTCGACGGCACCAGCCACGGCCTGACCAGCGACAACCTCGACATCGACGCCTTCGACACCCCCTGACACCACCCGACGACCGTGCAGCCGTCGGGCCTGTCAGGATGGCCTGCATGACGACACCCGCGCCCGTGCTCGTGGCCCGCCGATGGCGCACGCGCCGGTCCGCCGCGGTGGCCGGCATCGTCTTCGCCGTGCTGCTCATCGCGGCGCTGGTGATGCTCCGGCTGGCGATCTCGGGCGGCAACCTCGAGACGGCGGAGCTGAGTCCCACCCGCCGCACGCTGGTCCGGATCAGCCTCAACCTCGTCCCGTTCGCCGGGATCGCGTTCCTCTGGTTCATCGGGGTCGTGCGGGACCAGCTGGGGGACGTCGAGGACCGGCTGTTCTCGACGGTGTTCCTCGGCAGCGGCCTGCTGTTCCTGGCGATGCTCTTCCAGGGCGCGGTCACCGCCAGCACGCTGATGCAGATGGTGCCGGGCGCGTCCCTCGACGCCGGCCTCTGGACGTTCGGCCGCGGCACCACCGAGACGCTCGTGTCCGTGTACGCCATGCGGATGGCGGCCGTCTTCACGCTCTCGGTGAGCACCGTCGTGCTGCGCACGGCGTCCGTCCATCGTGGGATCGCCTTCACGGGGTACGCGGTCGCGCTCGTGCTGCTGGTCGTCGCGGGCACGTACAAGTGGGCCCAGCTGGTGTTCCCGGTCTGGGTGCTGGTGATCAGCATCGGGATCCTCATGACGCCCGCGCGCCGCGCCACCGAACCGCCGGCGCCCGCCTGACCGGAGGTATCTCCGAGCCCGCCGAGCCCCCCTGAGCTACATGGGCACTCAGGTGGAGTACGTCGGGTTGCTGGCCTCGGTCGGCTCCCTGACCCTGTGGTGGCCGCAGGCCGTGCGCCTGTGGAACCTGCGGCGTGACGCGGTGGGGCTCGCCGGCATCTCGATCGCCACGCAGGTCGTCCTGCTCGTCACGGAGTGCCTGTGGGCTACGTATGCGCTGCTCACGGCCTCGTACTGGGTCGGCGTGCCGGCGATGGTCAACATCCCGCTCGCGCTCCTCGCGATCCGGCTGCTGCGCCGGGCGCGGCGGGTCGTGCAGGCATCGGAGGATGCGCCGGTCGCGACGCGCGCCGGGTGAACGTCGAGGATCATCCTTCTCCGGGTCGCCGCGCCCGTCCTAGCGTGGACAAACCGGACACCGCGACCAGCGCGGTGCCCGTCGTTTCCCCAGGGGGCAGCTCATGGCAGGTCTACGCACGTCACTCACCGCCGCGGTGCTCGCGGGCGGCGCTCTTCTCGCCGGTGCGTCGCCCGCGGCCGCGTGCCACCGCGACCCGTCCGCCGACCCCACGACCTGGGAGTACGGCGGCGTGTACGACTGCAGCAAGGCGGCCGTCGGCCACGGGGTGCGCGCGTACACCAAGCCGTCGCCGGTGGCCTTCGTCGTCATCAGGACCGGGGCGACGTACTTCGTCAGCGACCTGGGCGACGCGAACGAGGGCGACCGCACCTACACGTTCGACAAGCCCGTCCGCTTCGTCATCACGTGCCTGTTCACGGACGCGTAGCGGCGGCCTCGGCCGCCCGGGCCGACGCCTCGAGCCGCGCCCGGTAGGCCGGCCAGTCCTCGTCGGGGATGTTCGGGTCGTCGGGCCGGCTGCCGACCGCGCCGTCGATGAGCTCGCGGACGATGTCGGCGTGGCCGGCGTGCCGGGCCGTCTCGACGCACATGTGCACGAGGATCCGGTGCAGCGTCACGTGGCGCTTCTCCGGCGACCACCAGGCGACCTCCCCGGGCGCGTCCAGGGGCAGCGCGTCGATGGTGGCGTCGGCGTGCGCCGCCGAGAAGCGGTGCAGCTCGACGATCTCCTCGCGCGACTGGTCGGCCGGCGCCCACATGTCCGCGTTCATCTCGGCGTCCTCGGCGAACCACGGCAGCTCGCGGCCCGACGGCCGGCCGAACACGTCGCCCAGGTAGCCGATCTCCACGCTGGCCACGTGCTTGACGATGCCGAGCAGGTTGGTGCCGGTGCTCGTCATGGGCCGGCGGACGTCGTACTCCCCCAGCCCGTCGAGCTTGCTCAGCAGGCTGTCGCGCTGGGCCCGCAGGTACGTGTGCAGCATCTCCTTGTCGTCCATGCCGCCACTCTGCCGCACCGCCTGGGTACTGTCCCCGCGTGCCCTCGATCGAGACCGTCCGCTACGGACCCCTGCCCGACCAGGTGGTCGACCTGACCTTTCCGACGACGAGCGAGCGGCCGCCCCTCGTCGTCCTCCTGCACGGCGGCTTCTGGCGCGCCGCGTTCGACCGGCTGCACGTGCGCGCGGTGGCCGACGCGCTGACCGCGCAGGGGTACGCGGTCGCCAACGTCGAGTACCGCCGGGTCGGCGCGGGAGGCGGCTGGCCGACGACGTTCGTCGACGTCGCGGCCGTCGTGGACGCCCTCGAGGTCGCGCTGCAGGAGCGGGTCGACCTCGGCTCGGTCGCGTACGTCGGGCACTCGGCGGGCGGGCACCTGGCGCTGTGGGCCGCGCTGCGCGACGGGCTGCCGGCCGGCGCGCCGGGC
>NZ_JBFULZ010000213.1:0-6739 GCF_054049635.1 Cellulomonas sp. P5_C6
GCGCGGACGGTCGGCGTCCTCGCGCTCTCGACCGTACGTCCGACCGGCCGATCCGGCCGGTCGAGACCTCAGGGCACCGGCTTGCCGCCGGTGACTCGAGGACGGTCCCGGACAACGCCGTCACGGGGGCAGATTGGATCTAGGCTCTTTGGTGACAATCGACGGTGATCTGTCGGAACTTCTCCCGGGTTCAGGACCAGCCCCGGGGCGCAGGAGTCCCGGTCACCGGCGGGTTCGAGGTGAGTTCGATGAGCGCGTCGACGACGCGGGCGGGTCGTTTCCGGTTCACACCGACCGCGGACCGCTGGTGGTGGTCCGACGAGATGTTCCGCATCCACGGCATGCGGCCGGGTGACGTCGTGCCGACGACCGGGGTGTTCTTGTCCCACGTCCATCCGGAGGACAGAGCGGTCGTGACCGACGCCGTCGAGACGGACGGCGATCTCGAGGCGCGCAGCTGCGAGTACCGGCTCGTCGACACCCTGGGGTGCGAGCACCGCGTGTCGCTGGTCCTCGCCAACGAGGGGCCGGCGGGCATCATCGGGACCTCCGGCTTCGTCGTCGACAGCTCACCCGGCCGCGAGAGCGCGGTGGCAGCCCTCGTCAACGAGCAGCTCGCCATCGCCCTGGAGTCCCGCGCCGCGATCGACCAGGCCAAGGGCGTGCTCATGGTCGCCTACGGCGTCGACGACGCCGCCGCGTTCGACATGCTCAGATCCAGCTCCCAGCACCGCAACGTGCGACTTCGCACCCTCGCCACCCGCATCGTCGCGTCCGTCGGGGCCGGGCTCGACGGCCGTTCCCGCGAGCTCATCGACGAGTCGGTGTGCGCCGCGCTCGCCGACACCGCGGGCCCGCTCCCGTGTCCGTCCGGACGAACACCGCTCGAGCTCCACCTGGACGACCGGGGTGACACCCCGACGCTCCGCGTCACCGGAGCCGTCGACCTGTCGAACCGCGACGAGCTGGCCGCAGCCATCGCGATGCTCCTGGTGCGCGGCCGTGGCAGCGACAACGTCGTCGTCGACCTCCGGAGCGCTCACCGCATCGGCCCCGCTGCCGCCGAGGTCATCGTGGCGACACTTCGACGTGCCGCAGAACAGCACGTCTGCGTCACGATCGTCGGAGGTCCGGGCGGTGGGACCGCCGGCGGCCGCGAGCCCCGCTCGGTGGCGCGGTCGCCGATCGTCGCCCACCGCTGAACCCGGTCGCGGGTCGCGGCACGGCGGCGAGCGGCGCATGATCAGAGCTGGTCGGACGACGACCAGCGCGACGACCGCGTTCCCGACGACGACGAGCGCATCGGCTTCGGCATCCCCCTGGTCGGCGACGACGACCGCGTGCCCGATCGCGACGAGCCCGGCGACCTTCGCTAGGCCTCGACCCGGGCGGGGCGATGCCCCGTCCGGGTCCTGTCAGCACGGCGCCGCCCGTCCGGGCGGCTGAGCGAGGAGGTCAGCGATGCCCGGACTCAGCCCGACCATCTCGCGTCTCGCCCACGCGATCGTCGCCCTGTGGCGTTCGCAGAGCATCCGCTCGGTGCGCTGGAGCCGACCCAGCGCGCGATAGCGGCCTACTCGGGCTTGTACTTGAACGACAGCTGGATGCGGGTGCGGAACAGGAGGTCCCCGGCGTCGCCGACGACGACGTCCTGCTTGGTCACCTCAGCCACGCGAAGGTCGTGCAGCGACCCGCCCGCCGTGCTGATCGCCTCCTTGGCCGCCTCCTCCCAGGACGACGTGCTCGTCCCGATGACGTCGATCACGCGATACACGCTCATGGTCATGGCCCTCTCGTAGCCCGGTACCGACCACTCCATACTGGTCGCGCTCGGGCGCCACGGCCATGGTCTGGA
The DNA here is from genome assembly GCF_054049635.1 of Cellulomonas sp. P5_C6. Lineage (NCBI taxonomy): Bacteria > Bacillati > Actinomycetota > Actinomycetes > Micrococcales > Cellulomonadaceae > Cellulomonas > Cellulomonas sp. P5_C6. The sequence goes on from NZ_JBFULZ010000213.1 coordinate 1,856, forward strand.
GCGACGCCGTGGCCGAGTCGAGGACGACGCAGGTCCTCACCGGAGCATCGATCGCGCGCGGCCCGCCACCCGCTCGATCGAGCGCAGGACGCGCGAGCCGAAAGTCGCGCCCTCACTCTGCCGCTCTATCCGCTCCGCCAGCCGACGCGCGACCGACGCCGCGACCGGCAGGACGATCGCGATGACGAGGAACAGCCGGACCCGCCGGAAGAAGAATGCCCACACGGTGACCTCCACCCGAGCCGCACCTGGCGGATCAGAGCTCGGCGCACACTGCAGGACGCCCGGTCCATCGTGCGGCGCCCCGCCGGGCAGCGCACGCCGGAACGAGCGCACGTACGGTAGCGACGTCGCGCGATGTGCACGCACGCCGGGGACGGCTGATCGCCGGACCGCATGGTGCGGAGCTCCGGCTTCCCCGGTGCGAGCAGCGCGTCAGGTGACGTAGGCAAGCAGGACCGGCGCGTCGACCCCCGACCACGTGCCCGTGAGGGTGGACTCGTGGTCGGCAGGAGTCGCGTGCCGGTCGAGGCGACGGCAGACGACGAGGCGCAGGCCCCCCGCCATCTCCAGGACGGTCACCGAGCCGTCCGAGGACGCGACCACGTCGTCGATGGGCGGGACGGCACGCGAGCGAGACCCGCTCGCGCTCACGCGCACGCTCGGTTCGCGCGGGGCGTCGGCGCCCTCGACGAGCTCCTCGGCCTGACCGACGTCCGCCAGCAGCACCGACGCGAGCACTCGCGCGTAGACGGGGTCCCCGGGCGCGTCGTAGATCCACCGCCGCCCGAGCACCGAGTGCTCCATGGTGCAGACGAGGAACTGCTCCGCTCCGTCCAGCGGGGCGCCGCGATAGGTCAGCGGAGCCTGGAGCAGGTGCCCGTCGGCGGTCGACAGGACGTGCGTCTCGATGCCGACCTCGCCGTCCGGGTCGTCGAACCGGTACGCGCCGACCAGCGTGAGCTCCTGCTCGCCCCACGGCTGTGCCGGAACCCAGTCGGCGAGCAGCTCGGCCTTGGTCGGACGGATGGACGCGCGATGGATCAGGGCCATCGGCCAACCCTAGGGCCGACGAGCCCGAGTCTCAGCGCTCGTGCTCGAGCAGGAAGCGGTCGTCGACACCGCCGAGCAGACGTCGGTCGTCCAGGCCGTCGTAGATCGTGTCCACGACCGGGGTCAGCTCGACGAGGGTCACCTCGTGCTGCGACAGCGACAGGCGCAGGGTGACGCGTCCGTCGGCCACAGTCAGCCGGGAGTGTTCCAGGGCGGGGGTCGCACAGGACTGCAGGTCGTCGAGCTGCCGGACGGTGGGTGACGCCGGTCGGCCGAGCTCGCGCCATGCGGTGAACGCGTTGCCGGCCGTCTCGTTGACCCTCTCGCGCCGGACGAACATGCCGGACCCGTCGGGCAGCGGAGAACCCGAGGAGCTGCACGGGACCGACAGGGCCAGCTCGTGGCTGTCGGCCGCTGGTCCGTCGCCGGCGCCGACGGGTTGCCAGGCCAGCACCGTCAGTCGACCGTCCGGATCCGTGCACACCAGGTGGTCCTCGCCGCGCGCGAGCACCTGGGAGGCCAGACGAGCCATGAAGGCGTAGAGGTGGAAGGTCGGTTTGGCGATCTGACGGTGCGTCAGCAGTCCGAAGCCGCCGTGGAAGATCGAGGTCGGGATGTTCAGCTCTTCGAAGACGTCACTGAAGGTCCAGTAGGAGAAGGAGTCGACGAGATCCCCTCCGGCGGCCAGGACGGGCGCCAGGTAGGCCGCGTTGTAGGCGGTGTCGTGGATCGGGTTGTCGGGCCGGTACGACGTGTTGAACTCCGTGATGTGCACGGGCAGGTCGGCGAGGCGGGTTCCGGCGAGGTGCACGCGGGGCTCGGCGAACTGGTCCAGCAGAGCCGAGGGTGGCATGAGCCTCTGGTAGGTGCCGAAGGGGATCTCGGCAGGCTCGTACGAGGAATAGGCGTGCCTGCTCACGAAGTCGACCGGCACGTCGTGGCGTTCGACGAACTCGGCGAACGGAGACCACCACGCGTCGCAACCCGGCGCCAGGGCCGGCCCGCCTATCTGCAGCGACGCGTCGACGTCCTTGACCGCCCGGGCGGTCGCCGCGTAGAGCCGGAAGTAGGCGTCCTGGTCGGCGTCCTTCCAGAAGATGTCGAGGTTGGGCTCGTTCCACACCTCGATGGGCCAGGTCCGGACCTCGTCGATGCCGTAGCGGTCGATCAGGTGGCGGAGCAGGGCCTGCACGAGGTCGACCCACGCGTCCACGTCGGCAGGCGGTGTGATGTTGCCCTTCCACCAGAAGACGGTCTCCGGCCCGGAGGCGAGAGCCGAGGGCATGAACCCGAGCTCGAGGAACGGCTTGATCCCGAGCGACAGGAAGTAGTCGTGGACCTGGTCGACGTAGGTGAACGAGTACCGGCGGTGAGATCGACCGCCGACGTCGTCCGTCCGCAGGAGTCCCATGTCGTCGCTGAGCAGCCCGTGCCCGCGGATGTGGGTGAACCCGATCTCCCGTTGCACCCGCGCGAGCGAGGCCTGGTAGTCGGCTCGGAGGGCGAGGTTCATCCGTCCGGTGCCGATGCAGCGACGCCAGGCGTCGGGCATGGGCCCGAGCGGTGACGCGGGAACGATCACGGTCTCTGTCATGCGGCTCCTCCCGGTCCGCGCTCGAGCGTGAGCACGGTCCAGCTGACGGGCGGCAGCTCGAGCGTCACGATGCCGCCCTCGACGCGTGGCGACGGGTTCACGGTCGGCCCGACGCGGGTCGGGTCCTGCAGATCGTTGACCGCACGCACGTCGGCGTCGTGCACACCCTGGCACTCGTCGACCCGGAGGTCCCCGAAGCCCGAGACGTCGATGGTCACGGTCGTCGGCGCGTCCTGTGAGCGGTTGACGAGGAAGACCGAGACGCGCCCCGAGGACTCGTCGTAGGTCGCGGTCGCGTCGAGCAGCGGAGCACGTCCGTGCCGGGCCGTCGGGTAGGAGCCGACGTCGATCGTGGTGGCGAGCGTGACCCCGTGGGCGAGGCGCGAGGTCAGCGCGAACGGGAAGAACGTCGTCTGGCGCCACGACGGGCCACCCGGCTCCGTCATGATCGGCGCGATCACGTTGACCAGCTGCGCCAGGCTCGCCGCCGTGACCCGGTCGGCGTGCTTGAGCAGGGAGATCAGCAGGCTCCCGAGCACGACCGCGTCGGCGACCGTGTACCGGTCCTCGAGGAGCCGAGGGGCGACCTGCCAGCGTCCGGTCCGGTCCTTCTCGGCCGCCTGGTGCTCCTCGAGGTACCAGATGTTCCACTCGTCGAACGAGATCTGGATCGTCTTGTCGCTCTTGAGCTCGGCCTTCACGGCGTCCGCGGTGGCGACGACGGACTCGATGAAGAAGTCCATGTCGACCGCGGACGCGAGGAAGGAGCCGAGGTCGTCGCCGTGCAGCTGGTAGTAAGCGTGGCACGAGATGTGCGAGACGTCGTCGTACGTGTGCCGCAGCACCGTGCGCTCCCAGGACCCGAAGGTCGGCATGGCCGAGCCCGACGATCCGCAGACGACGAGCTCCAGGTCCGGGTCGAGCTGCCGCATCCCCTTGGCGGTCCGGGCGGCCAACGAGCCGTAGTCGTCGGCGGTGCGGTAGCCGAGCTGCCAGTCGCCGTCCATCTCGTTGCCCAGGCACCACATGCGCACGTCGTGCGGCTCGGGCGACCCGTTCGCGACCCGGCGGTCCGAGAGCGTGGTGCCGGACGGGATGTTCGCGTACTCCAGGACGTCGAGCGCCTCCTCGATGCCGCGCGTACCGAGGTTGACCGCGTACATGAGCTCCACGTGTGCCGTGCGGCACCAGCGCGCGAACTCGTCCAGCCCGACCTCGTTGGTCTCGAGCGAGTGCCACGCGAGGTCGAGCCGGCGGGGCCGCGCGCTGCGGGGGCCCACGCCGTCCTCCCAGCGGTAGCCCGAGACGAAGTTCCCGCCGGGGTAGCRCACGGTCGTCACGCCCAGCTCCTGGACGAGGGCGAGCACGTCGGCACGGAATCCGTCGTCGTCGGCGAGCGGGTGCGTCGGCTCGTACAGACCCTCGTAGACGCAGCGTCCGAGATGCTCGACGAACGATCCGAAGAGACGGCGGTTGACCGGCCCGACCGTGAACCGGGGGTCGATGACGACGTGGGCGTTGCTCATGGGCTTCCTTCGCGGGTCGGGCGGCGAGAAGCGGTACCAGCGAGAGACGGTCGGCGCCGACCAGCGGGCGGCGCCGACCGGCGGCTAGCCGATCTCGGTCACGGTCCACCGGGCCGACGCCGACGACACCAGGTGCACGTCACCGACGAACGTCGTGCGGGCGACGGTGTCGCGGTGCTGGCTCGTCCCGACCCACAGGTCGACGTCGCCCGGCTCGACGACCCGGCGCATGGTCCGGTCGGCGAACGCGAGGCGCGTCGTCGGGACCGCGAACGTCACGGTCACGGACTCTCCCGGCTCGAGACGCACGCGTCGGTACCCGACCAGCTGCGCGACGGGGCGCGTGACCGATCCGATGAGGTCACGCCCGTACAGCTGGACGACGTCGTCACCCGCCACGGTCCCGGTGTTCGTCACCCGGACCTCGGCAACGATCGAGCCGTCCGTCGCCACCTCGGCAGGAACCGTGAGGTCCTCGTGCGCGAACGTCGCGTACGACAGTCCGTGCCCGAACGGCGCGGCCGGGGTCGAGGCCAGGTTGGTGACCTCACGCCCCTCGCCCAGCGGCGGGTGCAGGTAGGAGTAGGGCTGCGCCCCGGCGGAGCGCGGGAGGCTCACCGGGAGCTTGCCCGACGGGTTGACCCGSCCGGASAGCACGCCGGCGATCGCGCCGGCCCCCTCCTCCCCGGGGAAGAAGGCCTGGACCACGGC